>SBFU01000066.1 GCA_006227785.1 Burkholderiales bacterium | reverse complement strand
TTCAACAGCGTCCACAACACACCCGTGGATCCGTTCTGCGGTCTGGCGCCACGGCCGAACTTCATTGCCGAGCGCGAAGACTTCACCCCGGTCGGCGTCTGAACCCCCTTCTGTGGGGGATCCTGGTCGCGGTTTAACGGGACCGGCTGGCGCCCGCCGGCAATCGCATGGCCGCTTCCCAATGCCCCTGCCCGAACCAGTCGTCGCCGTCCAGCCAGGCCCGGAGCATCGGCAAGGCGTCCAGTCCCCAGAAAGCCTTGCCGGCCGAGACCAGGGTGGGTACACCGAACAGGCCGGCGGCCAGCGCGGCATCGGTGTTGGCGCGCAGACGGGCTTTGATCTCCGGCCCGTCCGCATCCGGCCAGGGCTGGTCGCGCTGGGCCATGTGGTCCTGCAGAAGGGACTGCAGCTCGGCCAGGCGCGCCGGGTCGGCCGCATCGTGTCCACCGCGCCAGACGTGGTGGAACAGCCGTTCGGTCACGTAGCGGCTGGTTTCGCCCGGTGCCCCGGGGGTGGCGGTGGCCAGGCCCAGGCGCAACAGCGGCAGGGGGTTGAATGGGTGGCTGGCGGGCAGATCCAGTGCCACACCGTGCTGGCGCGCCAGCCACAGCACCTGGCGGTAGGTCCAGTCCCGTTTGCCGGGGATCTCGGCCGGACCCAGCTGCCCGTGGGCCTTGAGCAGGCCGGCGAACAGAACCGGCCTGTAACGCACCTGCACGCTCAAGCCCATCAGGACACGTGGCAGGCACTCGAACGCCAGGTAGGCGTAGGGCGAGATCGGGTCGTACCAGAACTCGATGTCATGCAGACCTGACGAGTTGTTGCTCATGGACGCGGTCCCGCCTGCCGCTGGCGTTCTTCGATCCGGGCCCAGATCTGCAACCGGACTTCATCGGGCAATGTCCCCCAGCCTGCAATCTCGTCGATGCTGCGCCAGCAGCCCCGGCACAGGCCGCTGCCCGGGTCCATCTGACAGACCGAGACGCAGGGCGATGGCACACCGGGTCCACCGTCGCGCCGCCGCGCGTCCGCCAGGTTGATCGGCACGCAGGTGGTGTTCATGCGGCCTGGGTCACATCGGCCACCGGGGCGCCGGTGAGTTCGCGCAGCTCGGCCGGTGAGAGGCGGAACACCGCATGCGGGTGACCGGCTGCCGCCCACACCACGTCGAAACGGAACAGCTGTTCGTCGATCAGCGTGACCGGCGGCTGGGTGTGACCCACCGGCGACACACCGCCGATGGAAAAACCGGTGGCCGCTTTCACGAAGTCGGCGTCGGCACGCCCCAGCTTGCCGCCATCGGCACACACCAGGGTCTGCACCTTTTTTTCGTCCACCCGCAGGTCGCCCGAGGTGACGACCAGCACCGCGGCATCGTCGCTCTTGCGGCGGAAGATGATGCTCTTGGCAATCTGGCCCAGGGCCACACCCAGTGCGTCGGCCGCCTGCTGGGCCGTGCGCGCGGCGTCATCCAGCATGACCGGCTGGTGCGGATGACCCATGGCGGCCAGCGTTTCGACCACACGGCGCACGGCCGCGGGCAGATCCTGGGTATCGGCGGTGATGGCGTTCATGCCGTGATGTTAGCGGTGCTGCATCGCCCCTGCGTGGCAATGGGTCAGGCCGCCGCGCGCTTGACCATGAACAGGCTGGCGCCCATGGCCATCAGCACGCTGCCGAACACCCGGTTCTGCGCCCGACGCGCCCGCGCCGTGGCCAGCCAGCGCTGGGCACGTGACGCGAGAAAGGCGTAACCATGCATCACGACCACATCCACCGCCACCGCGGTGACCAGCATCACCGGCAGTTGCCACCACAGCGAACGCTGAGGGTCGATGAACTGGGGCAGCACCGCCACCATGAACACGATGCCTTTGGGGTTGGTGACGTTGGTCAGGAAGCCGAGCACGAAGCGCTGGCGCGCGGGCGGTCCTGCCTTGGCCGTGGCGGCCACGGAACCACCTGCCGACGACGGCTGTTCGGTGGCGGGGTCTTCGCCCACTGGCGCGACCCATTGGCGCCAGCCCAGCCAGATCAGGTACAGCGCGCCGACCACCTTGACCACGGTGAAGGCCGTGGCCGAAGCCAGCAGCAGCGCACCCACACCGGCACCCGCCACCAGAAGGATCACCGCCACACCGGCTTCGAGACCCAGGATGGTGGCACTGGCTCCCCGCACCCCGTAGGCCAGACCATGGGTCATGGCCAGCACCGCCCCCGAACCGGGGGAAACCGCAATCACCCAGCAGGCGGCGAAGAAAGCCAGCCAGACGTGAAAGTCCATGTCAGCTGCTCCGTCTGGCCATCAAAGCCCGCGCCACGCGCGATCCGCTGGGCCGCCCCAGCTGTTCGCTGATGTAGGCCCCTGCATCCACCAGCCGGTCCAGATCGATGCCGGTGTCAATGCCCAGACCCTGCAGCAGGTAGACCACATCCTCGGTGGCGACGTTGCCGGTCGCACCCTTCGCATACGGACAGCCCCCCAGTCCGGCAACCGACGACTGGAAGTTCCACACCCCCATCTGCAGCGCGGCATAGGTGTTGGACAGGGCCTGGCCGTAGGTGTCGTGGAAATGCCCGCTGATGTGGTCGATATCGAAGTGCGCCAGCGTGGCTTCGATGGCCGCCTGCACCTTCAATGGCGTGCCAACGCCGATGGTGTCGGCCACGTCCACCCGCTGCACGCCAATGCCCTTCATCAGCCCGGCCAGGTAGCCCACACGCTCGGGCGCGATCTCGCCCTCGTAGGGACAACCCACGGTGCAGCTCATGGCCCCGCGTACCGCGATGCCAGCGGCCAGCGCCGCCTGCACCACCGGCGCAAAGCGCTCGATGCTCTCGGCGATGGAGCAGTTGATGTTCTTCTGGCTGAAGGCCTCGCTGGCGGCACCGAAGACCACGATTTCGTCGGGCTGGTCGGCCACCGCCGCTTCATAACCCTTGAGGTTGGGTGTGAGCACCGAGTAGCGCACACCCGCCACGCGCGTGATGCCCTGCATCACCTCGTGGTTGTCAGCCATCTGCGGCACCCACTTGGGGCTGACGTAGCTGGTGACCTCGATTTCCTTCAGGCCTGCGGCCTGAAGGCGGTGCACCAGCTCGATCTTGACACTTGCCGGCACCGGCTGCTTTTCGTTCTGCAGGCCGTCGCGGGGGCCGACGTCGATGAGGCGGACTTTCGTGGGGATGTTCATCAATGACCTTCAATAGCCTCTGGCAGGATCGACCACGCCGGCAATGGGCAGGCCGGCCTCCAGCGCGCGGATCTTGCTGGCGATCTGGGCGATGCTCTCGTCGCGCAGGGTGCGTGCGGAGGTGTGCGGGGTGAGGGTGATTTTCGGGTGGTTCCAGAACGGATGTGCCGCAGGCAGGGGTTCGGTGCGGAACACGTCCAGCGTGGCCCCGGCCAGATGGCCGCTGTCCAGCAACGCCAGCAGATCGTCCTCGACCAGGTGGGCGCCGCGCGCCACATTGACCAGGTAGCCGCCGGGTCGCAGGCGCCCGAGGGTCTTGCGATTGAGGATGTCCTGGGTGTCGGCCGTCAGCGGCAACAGGTTGACGAGCACACGGCTGCTGGAGAGGAAGGTGTCAAAGCCGACCTCACCGCTGTGGGTCGAGACGCCTTCGATGGCCTTGGGCGTGCGGCTCCAGCCGTGCACCGGAAACTCGAACACCCGCAGGGCCCTGGCCACCCGCTCGCCCAGCACCCCCAGCCCCATGACACCGACCGGAAACTCGTGCCGCTCGCGCGGCTTGCGATACGACCATTTGCCGGCTTTGACATCGGTCTCGTAGCCGTCGAACTCGCGGAAGTGACGGATGACCGCATGGCAGACATACTCGGCCATCTGCACCGACATGCCGGCATCGTCAAGTCGGACAACCTGGACGCCCGGCGGCAACTTCAAGCGAAGCAGGGCATCCACCCCGGCCCCGATGTTGAACAGGCCCTTCAGGGCGGACTGCTCGTCCAGGAACTGTTGTGGGGGCGCCCAGACCACCGCATGGTCGGCCTGCGGCGCGCCAGGTTGCCAGACGTCCACATGGGCATCCGGCAAGGCCTTGCGCAGACCCTCCAGCCAGGGTTCGGCCTTGGTGCCGGTGCAGCAGAAAGTGATCTTCATCCGGCAAGCTTACACAGCCCGGAGCCGCCTGGCCGCCCCCAAGGCGACGACCGCCTCCTGGGGCGGCAGCGCCGGACGCGCAGTGCCAAGCTTGGGGGCACCCATTTTTGACCGGCTGTCACGCGGTGGCGAGCTTGAGCAGCTCCGCGCCCTCGGCCACCTGGTCGCCCGGCGCGAACAGCAATTCGGCCACGGTGCCGTCGGCCGGTGCGGCGATGGTGTGCTCCATCTTCATGGCCTCCATCACGGCCAGTGGCTGGCCTTTCTTGACCGCATCACCGGCCTTGACCGCAAAGCTGACCACCTTGCCGGGCATGGGCGCGGTCAGTCGCCCCCCTTCAGCGGCGGTTTCGCCCGCATGGGCCAGGGCATCGAGCTCGGTGATGACGGTGGCACCCAGGTCGCAGAACAGGTGCACGGTCTCGCCGAACTGCCAGCACTGCACCGTCTGGCGCTGCCCGGCGAATTGCAGATCGATGCGTGTGCCGCTGTCGGCCGGCAGGGCCGAGAAGACCAGCGCATCGGACGCCTCACCGACGGCCAGGCGCAAGGCACCGTCGTGCAGGTAGGTCAGCTGCGCTGTCAACGCCTCACCCTGGTACTCGAAGTCGAAACGACGGGTGGTCAGGCCAAAAGGGCGCCAGCCGTCGGTGCGTGAGAACGGATCGGCCCCTTCGCCGGCCTTCTCGTGCACCAGGGTCTGGGCCACGGCGGCCGCCACGGCCAGCGTCCGGCCGACCTTGTCCTGATTGAACAAGGCGTCGGCCTCGCGAGGAATCAGTGCGGTGTCCAGCCGGGCCGAGGCGAAAGCCTGGCTGCGGGCCACATGGCGCAGGAACTGCACGTTGGTGGACAGGCCGACAATGAGGGTTTGAGCCAGCGCCGCATCCAGCCGGGCCAGCGCTTCGGCGCGGGTGGCGCCGTGAACGATGAGCTTGGCGACCATGGAGTCGTAGAAGGGGCTGATGGCGTCGCCCTCGCGCACACCGTCGTCGAAGCGCACCGCGCTCCGTTCGAAGCTGGCATGGGCCGGCTTGCGGTACACCGCCAGTTGTCCGGTGGCGGGCAGGAACTGCTTGTCCGGGTTCTCGGCGCAGATCCGGGCTTCGATGGCGTGCCCCTGGAACCTCAGCTCGTCCTGCTTCAGGGGCAGCGCCTCGCCGCTGGCCACGCGCAGCTGCCACTCCACCAGGTCCAGGCCGGTGATGGCCTCGGTCACCGGGTGCTCCACCTGCAGGCGGGTGTTCATCTCCATGAAATAAAAGCGCATCTGCTCCGGGTGGTCGTAGCCGCCCGGCTGCTCGACGATGAATTCCACCGTGCCGGCGCCCACATAGTTCACCGCCTTGGCCGCCGCCACGGCGGCCAGTCCCATCTGCTGGCGCAGCTCCGGCGTCATGCCCGGCGCGGGCGCCTCCTCCAGGACCTTCTGGTGGCGCCGCTGCACCGAGCAGTCGCGCTCGAACAGGTAGACGCAATTGCCGTGTGTGTCACCAAAGACCTGGATTTCAATGTGGCGCGGACGCTGCACGTACTTCTCGATCAGCACCGCATCACTGCCGAAGCTGTTGCGCGCCTCACGCTGGCAGCTGGCCAGCGCCGCCGCAAAGTCCTCGGCCTTCTCGACCGCGCGCATGCCCTTGCCGCCGCCACCTGCGCTGGCCTTGATCAGCACCGGATAGCCGATGCGGTCAGCCTCGTGCCTGAGCATGGCCGGGTCCTGGTCTTGACCGTGATAGCCCGGCACCAGGGGTACACCGGCCTGCTCCATCAATCGCTTGGACTCGGCCTTCAGCCCCATGGCCTGGATGCTGGCGGCGGACGGACCGATGAACACCAGCCCGTTGGCCGCGCAGGCATTGGCGAAGGCCTCGTTTTCGCTCAGGAAACCATAACCGGGGTGGATGGCCTGGGCACCCGTGGCCTTGGCCGCCGCCATGATGCGCTCCCACTGCAGGTAGCTCTCGCGCGGGGCACTGCCACCGATGTGTACCGCCTCGTCGCAGGCGGCCACATGCTTGGCGTGCGCATCGGCATCGGAATACACGGCCACGGTGCGGATGCCCATGCGACGGGCGGTGGCGGCGACCCGGCAGGCGATTTCGCCGCGGTTGGCGATCAGGATCTTGGAGAACATCAGGCTTCCTTGAGAGGACCAGAAGAAAACA
>SBFU01000229.1 GCA_006227785.1 Burkholderiales bacterium | reverse complement strand
TCAATAACTTAGAGGCTGTCATCAAAGTGTTATCTGAGAATATGCGCCAAGATGTTGAAATCCGGCCCTCACAAAAAGACCGGCAGCATCAGGCCAAAAACGCTAGAATGCGCGTCAGCAAAACGACTATGGAGAAGCGGCTATGATGCGCATTGGAACCCCTCTTTCACCTTCTGCCACCCGCGTCATGCTCCTGGGCAGCGGCGAGCTGGGCAAGGAAGTGGTCATCGCTCTCCAGCGTCTGGGTGTCGAAGTCATCGCCGTTGACCGCTACGCCGATGCCCCGGCCATGCAGGTTGCCCATCGCGCCCACACCATCTCCATGACCGACGGCGCCGCCCTGCGCGCCCTCGTCGAGAAAGAAAAACCCCACTACATCGTGCCGGAGATCGAGGCCATCGCCACTGACATGCTCGAAACCATAGAGCAGGAAGGCCTCGCCGAAGTGATCCCCACGGCCCGCGCCACACGCCTGACCATGAACCGTGAAGGCATCCGCCGTCTGGCCGCCGAAGAACTCGGTCTGCCAACTTCCAACTACCGTTTTGCCGACACCCTGGAAGAAATGCAGAAGGCCTGTGATGAAGTGGGCTACCCCTGCTTCGTCAAGCCCGTCATGTCCTCCTCCGGCAAGGGCCAGTCCAAGGTCGACAGTGCAGACGAAGTAAACGCCGCGTGGGAATACGCCCAGAGCGGTGGCCGCGTCGGCAAGGGCCGAGTCATTGTCGAATCCATGATCAAGTTCGATTTCGAAATCACCCAGCTCACCGTACGCGCCCTGCAAAATGGAGTGGTCGAGACCCTCTTCTGCGAGCCCATCGGCCATATCCAGAAAAACGGTGACTATGTGGAATCCTGGCAGCCCCAGCAGATGACCGAGGCCGCCCGCGCCAAGGCCCAGGACATTGCCGGCAAGGTCACCGCCAACCTCGGTGGTCGCGGCATTTTCGGTGTCGAGCTGTTTGTGAAGGGCGACGAGGTCTACTTCTCCGAAGTGTCGCCACGCCCGCACGACACCGGCCTCACCACCCTGGCCAGCCAGTACCAGTCCGAATTCGAAATTCACGCTCGCGCCATTCTCGGCCTGCCGGTCGATGTCTCCATGGCCAACCCCAGCGCCAGCTCGGTGGTTTACGGTCAGCTTGAGATGGCCGGTATCGCCTTCGAAGGCGTCGACAAGGCCCTGTCCATTCCCGGCACCGATGTGCGCCTGTTCGGCAAGCCCGAAAGCTTTGCCAAGCGCCGCATGGGTGTTGTGGTCGCCCGTGCCAATGACACCGACACCGCCCGCACCCGAGCGCGTACGGCTTCCAGCCTCATCAAACCGGTACCCGCTAAGTGATTTTTCAGTTCTTCGCCAGCTGCCCGCAAAGCATTAACGACCTGCTCGCCGCCGAACTCAGCGAGCTGGGTGCCGAAAGCGTGCGCCAGCAGCCCGCCGGCTGCTACTTTCAGGGCCCGATGGAAGTCGGCTACAAGGCCACCCTGTGGTCCCGTGTCGCCAGCCGCGTCATGCTCGAAGTCGCCCGCTTTCCGGCCAGCAACGAAGACGAACTCTACAAGGGCATCGACGCTATCCCCTGGCAGGATCACCTCGATACCCACGGCACCTTCGCCGTCGATTTCTCCAGCCGCGACCGCGCCTTCAGCCACAGCCATTACGCCGCGCTCAAGGTCAAGGACGCCATCGTCGACCAGTTCCGCCGCGAAACCGGCGAGCGTCCTTCGGTAGACACCAGCGACCCCGACGTGCGCGTCCAGGTCTTTGCCGAAAAAGGCACCATTCACGTCAACCTCGACTTCTCCGGTCCACTGCACGAGCGCGGCTACCGTCTGCAGGCGGTGGATGCACCATTGCGCGAAACTCTGGCCGCGGCCCTGCTGCTGCGTTCCAACTGGGCCGAGATGGCCAAAACCGGCGCTGCCCTGGTCGATATCACCTGCGGCTCGGCCACCCTCCTGGTCGAAGGCGCCTGGATCGCCATGAACCGCGCCCCGGCCCTCAGCCGCCAGCGTTTCGGTTTCGAGCGCTGGCTCGGTCACGTACCGGCCACCTGGAAACGCCTGCTCGAAGAAGCCCACGCCGCCGTGCGCCCGCTCAACAACATGATTCTCGGCGTCGACAACGACACCCGCGCCATCATGCTGGCCAATGCCAACCTCGAACGCGCCGGCCTCAAGGGCAAGGTCTTCCTGCACAGCGGCAACAGCACCCGTTTCGACTTCAGCGCCCTCAACCTGGGTGACAATGGCCTGGTTATCACCAACCCGCCCTACGGCGAACGTCTGGGCGATGTGGAAACCCTGCGCCCGCTGTACAAGGCCCTCGGTCAGGCCCTTATCCAGCACTTTGCCGGCTGGCAGGCTGCGGTGTTTACCTGTTCCGAAACCCTGGCTTTCGAGCTGGGCCTCAAGGCCACCCGCAGCAACCACTTCCGCAACGGCCAGCTGGAATGCCAGCTGCTGCGTTTCGAGGTCAAGGCCGACCGCCAGCGCCAGGACAAGGGCCCTCTGACCGCCGCCCGCTTTGTGCGCTTTGCCGAACTGGCACAGAGCGAAGGCGCACAGATGTTCGCCAACCGCCTGCGCAAAAACCTCAAGCACCTGGGCCGCTGGGCGCGTAAAAACGGCATTGGCTGCTATCGCCTGTACGACGCCGACATCCCCGAATACGCCTTTGCCATTGATTATTACAGTGGCGACAACGACCAGCAGTGGCTGGTCGTGCAGGAATACGCCCCACCCGCCAGCATCGACGAAAACCAGGCCCGTACCCGCACCCGTGAAGTGATGGTCACCCTGCCCGAAGTCACCGGCGTCGCGGCAGAAAATATCCACCTCAAGGTGCGCATGCGCCAGAAGGGCAAGCAGCAGTACGAAAAGCTGATTGATGACAAGCCCGAGTTCCATGTCGTCAACGACGGCAAGGTCAAGGTCTGGGTCAACTTCACCCATTACCTCGACACCGGCCTCTTCCTCGACCACCTGCCCATCCGCCAGTGGATCGAGGAAAACGCCGCCGGCAAACACTTCCTCAACCTGTATGCCTATACCGGCAGTGCCACCGTGCACGCTGCCGCAGGCGGTGCGGCCACCACCCTCACGGTGGACATGTCCCACACCTATCTCGACTGGGCGCGCCGCAACATGCAGCTCAACGGCTTTGGCGGCCGCCAGCACGCCTTCGAACAGGGCGACTGCATCAAGTGGCTCGAGCAGGACGACGGTCTCTACGACCTTATCTTCCTCGACCCGCCGTCTTTCTCGACCTCCAAGCGTATGGAAGGCACCTTCGACGTCCAGCGCGACCAGGTGCGCCTCATCGACCTCGCCATGCGCGGCCTCAGCAAGGACGGCACCCTGGTGTTCTCCAACAACCTGCGCAGCTTCAAGCTGGCCGCCGAGCTGGAACAGCGTTTCCAGATTGAGGACATTACCCCCCGCACCCTGGCGGAAGACTTCCGCCGCAATCCCAAAATCCACCGCTGCTGGCTCATCCGTCACAAAGCCTGATGAGCAAGCTCGACGCTCCGCCTTCGCCCTGCGTGCGCAACTGCTGTCTGGATCAGAACGACATCTGTCTGGGCTGCGGTCGCAGCATTGAAGAGATCACGCGCTGGGGCAATGCCAGCGCCGAAGAGAAGCAGGAGATTCTGGAAAAAGCGCGTCAGCGCCAGGAAAAAAGGCCCTACAGGCCCTAACAGATACGCGGCAGGGGGTCGTGGTCCAGCTCGGCCAGCAGACGACGCCCGCCCAGCTCCGTCACCAGCTGCACCTGCCGATGCTCACTCACCACACGGCCAATCACAGCCGCCTCGCCACCGCCGGGCAAGGCCCGCCAGCGCGCCAGCACCTCATCCGCCGCATCCGCGCTTACCGCCGCCACCACCCGCCCCTCACAGGCCAGATACAGCGCCTCGTAGCCCAGCATCTCGCATACCGAAGCCACCGCCGGGCGCAACGGAATCGCCGCCTGCTCAAGATCGCAGCCCAGGCCCGTGCCCTGCACAATCTCGTGCATCACAGTGGCCAGGCCGCCACGAGTCGGGTCACGCAAAAAACGCACGCCCGCAACATCATGCAGGGCGCGGCACAAAGGCCCCACATCGGCGCTGTCGCTGAGCACCTGGCCGCTCATGCCAAAAGCCTCACGGGCCAGCATCACCGCCACGCCGTGGTCGCCCACCGGGCCACTCACCAGCAGCACATCACCGGCGCAGATGCGCGCCATCTGCCAGTCCACATCCGCCCGCACGCCCACACCACTGCAACTGATGTACAAACCACCGCCATGGCCGCGCGGCACAACCTTGGTATCGCCACAGGCCACCTGCACACCCGCCTGGCGTGCCGCAGCCGCCAGGCTGCTCATGGCCCGCTCCAGCACTGCGATCTCCAGGCCTTCCTCTATCAGCAGGTTCAGGCTCAGATAGCGCGCCTGCGCCCCACACACTGCCAGATCATTCACCGAACCATGCACCGCCAGCGACCCGATATCCCCACCGGGGAAAAACAGCGGCTGTACCGTAAAACTGTCGCTGCTCATCATCAGCGTAGCGCCGCCCAGTTGCCGGGCATCCAGCACGGTCGCATCAGCACCCTGCTCCACCAGCACATCACCCAGCGCACGCGCCACCACCTCGCGTATCAGCGCCTGCATGCGCCGTCCGCCATTGCCGTGGGCCAGGGTGATCACTTCATTACTCATGATGGACTGCTTAGAGGGTTTTCTGCGCCTGCTGGGCGGCTTTGACGCCCTTGTCGTCGCCGCGCAGGCGGCAGCTTTGTTCGATGATCATCCAGTTGCGCATGATCATGGTGCGGTCTGTGCCGGCCAGGGAGTTGGACTTGCGGGCCATGCTTTCGGCCTGTTCGTACTGACCCTGACGCAGGCGGACTTCGGCCAGCTGGCTCCACAGTTTGGGGTGTTTGCCATCGACGCGCAGGGCGCGCTCAAGCGTGACCGAGGCGGCATCGAGCTGGTTGTCGCGGGTTTGCTGCTGGGCCTGGGCCAGCAGGGCGGCTGCGGCCTGGGACATGGGCTGTACCACCATGCCACCGCTCGCCAGGGCCGAGGGCTTTACAGTATGGGGTGCATAAACCGGCTGGCCGTAGCTGGCGTTGGCCGACTGGGGGTTGGAGGCACAGGCCGCCAGTACGCTGACATATACGGTCAGCAGCAGATACCTATTGGTCATGGGCGTCCTCACATTGGGGTATGCCGACAGGGGCACTGCCGTCGATAAAGGGCAGCATCATGGCGCTGTCGCAGGATTCTTCAGACAGTTTGCCACCCGGTGTCACCCACTGGTAGTGCATGCCGGGCTTGAGGGTCAGCTCCAGCGCCTGCTGGGGCAGCTGGCTCATGGCCTCGCCCCAGATCGGCAGTGCGCCGCTGGCGCCACTGAGCCCGGCGCTCTGGTTGTCGTCGCGCCCTACCCAGGCCACTGCCAGATAGTTGCCGGTAAAGCCGGCAAACCAGCTGTCGCGCAGTTCGTCGGTGGTGCCGGTTTTGCCGGCAATGCCCAGGTCTTCGGGCAGATAGCGGGACAGACCACGGGCGGTACCGTTCCACACCACCTGTTGCAGGGCGTGGTTGAGCAGCACGACGGACTTGTCATCGACACGCTGCACCACCTCGACCGGATAGCGCTTGAGGGGCTGGCCGTCCTGGCTGAGCACAGCGCGGATGGCGCGCAGCGGCGACGAGTAACCCTCGGCCGACAGCGGCTGGTAAAGCTGGGCCACTTCAAAGGGGCTGAGCTGGAGCGCACCGAGCACCATGCTGGGGTACGGATTGACCTGACGGGTAACACCCATCTGGCGGAAGAAGGCGGCGACGTCTTTCAGGCCCAGGTCCATACCCAGATGGGCGGTGGCCAGGTTGTAGCTATGGGACAGCGCCTTGTACAGGGGCACCACGCCGTGCAGTTTGTGGTCGTAGTTCTGCGGTTCCCAGATATTGCCATCGCCGCCTTTGACGCGGATAGGCAGGTCATCCACCGGTGTGACCAGGGTATAGCCCTTGCGCAGGGCCGACAGGTATACCACCGGCTTGGCCAGCGAGCCGATAGGACGCGAGGCATCGAGGGCGCGGTTGAAACCGTCGAGACGCAGGTCGCGGCCACCGACCAGGGCCTGCACTTCGCCATTGCTGGTAGAGGCGATCACCAGCGCGGCATTGAGGCTGTTTGCAGGGAGAGAATGGCTCTTCTCAAGATTAGGCAGGGTATGCGCTACGGCCTTTTCTGCTGCTTGTTGGGCAAAGGGGTCGAGGGTGGTGAAAATCTGCAGTC
>SBFU01000254.1 GCA_006227785.1 Burkholderiales bacterium | reverse complement strand
ACTGCTGACCATGGCCGGCTACCCGATCAGCCAAGCCGTGATGATGATGATTCCCGAACCCTGGGAACAGCACACCATGATGGACCCGCGCCGACGCGCGTTCTACGAGTACCACGCGGCCATGCTGGAGCCGTGGGACGGCCCGGCCTCCATCGTCTTCACCGATGGTCGCCAGATCGGCGCCACGCTGGATCGCAACGGCCTGCGTCCCTCTCGGTACTGCGTGACCGACGATGATCTGGTCATCATGGGATCCGAATCGGGCGTGCTGCCGGTGCCCGAAAGCAAGATCGTGCGCAAATGGCGCCTGCAGCCCGGCAAGATGTTCCTGATCGACCTGGAACAGGGCCGCATGATCGACGACGAGGAGCTCAAGGCCAACCTCGCCAACAGCAAACCCTACAAGCAGTGGATTGAAAACCTGCGCATCAAACTGGACGACGTGGATCAGCCGGTCGCCGGCGAGGATGCCCTGGAACATCCGGTCACCCACACCGAACCCCAGTCGACCGGAGCCGAGCGCATTTCGCCAGAACTGCTGGACCTCCAGCAGGCCTTCGGCTTCACCCAGGAAGACATCAAATTCCTGATGAGCCCCATGGCCGTCAACGGCGAGGAGGGCATCGGCTCCATGGGCAACGACAGCCCCCTGGCTGTGCTCTCGGGCAAGAACAAGCCGCTCTACAACTATTTCAAGCAGTTGTTCGCCCAGGTCACCAACCCGCCGATCGACCCGATCCGGGAAGCGATCGTGATGTCCCTGGTCTCCTTCGTGGGCCCCAAGCCCAACCTGCTGGACATCAACCAGGTCAACCCACCGATGCGATTGGAAGTCAGCCAGCCGGTGCTCGACTTTGAGGACATGGCCAAGCTGCGCAGCATCGAGTCCGTGACACAGGGCAAATTCAAGAGCGAAACCCTTGACATCACCTACCCGGTCAGCTGGGGCAAGGAAGGCGTGGAAGCCAAGCTCGCCTCACTGTGTGCCGAGGCCGTGGATGCCATCAAGGGTGGCAAGAACATCCTGATCATCAGTGACCGCGCTGTCAGCCGGACACAGGTTGCCGTGCCGGCCCTGCTGGCTCTGTCGGCCGTGCATCAGCATCTGGTCCGCGAAGGCCTGCGCACGACCACGGGTCTGGTGGTCGAGACCGGTACCGCGCGCGAGGTACATCACTTCGCCGTGCTCGCAGGCTATGGTGCCGAGGCTGTGCATCCCTACCTGGCCATGGACACGCTGCAGGCCATCGCGGGCGACCTGCCCGGTGAGCTGAGCGCAGAAAAGGCCATTGCCAACTATGTCAAGGCCATCGGCAAGGGTCTGTCCAAGATCATGTCCAAGATGGGTGTGAGCACCTACATGAGCTACTGTGGCGCCCAGCTGTTCGAGGCCATCGGCCTGAACGGCGAGACGGTGTCCAAGTACTTCACAGGCACCGCCAGTCGTGTCGAAGGCATCGGCGTGTTCGAGATCGCCGAAGAGGCCATCCGCATGCACAAGGCCGCCTTCGGTGACGACCCGGTGCTGGCCAGCATGCTCGAGACCGGCGGCGAGTACGCGTGGCGCACCCGGGGCGAGGAGCACATGTGGACGCCTGACGCCATTGCCAAGCTCCAACACAGCACACGGGCCAACAACTGGAACACCTACAAGGAATACGCCCAGCTCATTAACGACCAGAGCAGGCGGCACATGACCCTGCGCGGTCTGTTCGAATTCCGGATCGACCCTTCCAAGGCCATTGCACTGGACGAGGTGGAGCCAGCGAAGGAGATCGTCAAACGCTTTGCCACCGGCGCCATGTCGCTGGGATCGATTTCCACCGAAGCACATGCCACCCTGGCTGTGGCCATGAACCGCATCGGCGGCAAGAGCAACACGGGAGAGGGTGGTGAAGATGCGCTCCGCTACCGCAACGAACTCAAAGGTATTCCGATCAAGCAAGGTCAGACCATGTCGGACCTGCTGGGCAAAGAGATCTTCGAAGTTGACTACGAACTGCAGGATGGCGATTCACTGCGCTCCCGCATCAAGCAGGTCGCGTCCGGTCGCTTCGGTGTGACCGCGGAGTACCTCTCCAGCGCCGACCAGATCCAGATCAAGATGGCCCAGGGTGCCAAGCCCGGAGAGGGTGGTCAATTGCCCGGTGGCAAGGTGTCGGAATACATCGGCAAGCTCCGCCACAGCGTGCCGGGCGTGGGCCTCATCAGCCCACCTCCACACCACGACATCTACTCCATCGAAGACCTCGCACAGCTCATCCACGACCTCAAGAACGTGGCCCCGCACAGTTCGATTTCCGTCAAGCTGGTCTCAGAAGTGGGTGTGGGCACCATTGCCGCTGGCGTGGCCAAGTGCAAGGCCGACCACGTGGTGATTGCCGGTCACGACGGTGGTACGGGAGCCTCCCCCTGGTCGTCGATCAAGCACGCCGGTTCGCCCTGGGAAATAGGCCTTGCCGAAACGCAGCAGACCCTGGTGCTCAACCGGCTGCGCGGCCGTATTCGTGTGCAGGCCGACGGCCAGATGAAGACCGGTCGCGACGTCGTCATCGGCGCCTTGCTGGGCGCCGACGAGTTCGGCTTCGCCACCGCTCCACTGGTGGTTGAGGGTTGCATCATGATGCGCAAATGCCACCTCAACACCTGCCCGGTGGGCGTGGCCACACAGGACCCGGAGCTGCGCAAGAAGTTCACAGGCAAGCCCGAGCACGTCGTCAACTACTTCTTCTTCATTGCCGAAGAGGTGCGCCAGATCATGGCCCAGCTCGGGATCCGCAAGTTCGACGAGCTCGTGGGGCGATCCGACCTCCTCGACATGCGTCAGGGCATTGAGCACTGGAAGGCGCGCGGTCTGGATTTCAGCCGCCTGCTGGCCCAACCCGTGGTGCCTGCAGAGGTTCCGCGCCTGCATGTGCAGGAGCAGGACCATGGACTGGAGAAATCGCTCGACAACATCCTGATCGCCAAATCCAGGGCGGCCATCGACAAGGGCGAGCGTGTCCACTTCATGGAGGTGGCGCGCAACGTCAACCGTTCCGTTGGGGCCATGCTCTCCGGGGCCGTGACCAAGGTGCATCCCGACGGGCTGCCCGATGAAACCATCCGCATTCAGCTGGAAGGTACCGGCGGCCAGTCCTTCGGCGCTTTCCTCTGCAAGGGCATCACCCTGTACCTGATTGGTGATGCCAACGATTACACCGGCAAGGGCTTGTCCGGTGGCCGCGTGGTGGTTCGACCCAGCATCGAATTCCGGGGAGATGCCACACGCAACATCATCGTTGGCAACACCGTGATGTACGGTGCGACATCGGGTGAGGCCTTCTTCAGCGGCGTGGCCGGTGAACGTTTTGCGGTTCGTCTGTCGGGCGCCACGGCGGTGGTGGAAGGCACAGGTGACCACGGCTGCGAATACATGACCGGCGGTACCGTGGTCGTTCTGGGCAAGACCGGACGCAACTTTGCCGCCGGCATGAGTGGTGGCGTTGCTTACGTCTACGACGAAGATGGCTTGTTTGCCAAGCGGTGCAACACGGCGATGGTCAGTCTTGAGTCGGTTCTCCCGTCGACAGAGCAGGAAACGTCCATGGACAAAGCCATCTGGCACCGGGGTCAGACCGACGAAGCCCAGCTCAAGAAACTGCTGGAAGACCACAACCGCTGGACCGGCAGCAAGCGGGCCCGTGAACTGCTCGACAACTGGGGTCAGGCGCGTTCGAAGTTCGTCAAGGTATTCCCCAATGAATACAAGCGGGCCCTGGCAGAGATCCATGCCCGAAAGGCAGCCACTGAAGTGACTGGCAAGGCCCAGGCCAGCGCCAGGAAACAGGCTGCGCCCGCCAAATAAACACAACGCATACCCACGCAGGAATCCATCATGGGAAAAGTCACTGGCTTCATGGAGTATGAGCGCATCGAAGAGGGCTACAAGCCTGTCCCCGAGCGACTGAAGCATTACAAGGAATTCGTGGTCGGTCTGGACGAGGGGCAAGCCAAGATCCAGGGCGCTCGCTGCATGGATTGCGGCACGCCGTTCTGCAACAGCGGATGCCCGGTCAACAACATCATTCCGGACTTCAACGACCTCGTGTACCAGGGCGACTGGAAGAACGCCATCACGGTTTTGCACAGCACCAACAACTTCCCCGAGTTCACCGGCCGAATCTGTCCGGCACCTTGTGAAGCTGCCTGCACGCTCAACGTGAACGATGATCCGGTCGGCATCAAGTCGATTGAGCACGCCATCATTGATCGCGCCTGGGCCGAGGGTTGGGTTCTACCGCAGCCACCGCGTCACAAGACCGGAAAAAAGGTGGCCGTGGTCGGTTCAGGCCCTGCCGGCCTGGCGGCCGCCCAGCAGCTGGCCCGTGCTGGTCACGAGGTGACGGTTTTCGAGAAGAACAGCCGCATCGGCGGTCTGCTGCGCTACGGTATCCCTGACTTCAAGATGGAGAAGTCCCACATCGACCGCCGCGTGGCGCAGATGGAGGCCGAAGGCGTGGTGTTCAAGACCGGTACCCTGATCGGCACCATGCCGGAGGGCAGCAAGGTCACCAACGACGCCAAGACCGTGATCAGCGCGGAGGAGCTCAAGTCGAGTTTCGATGCTGTGCTGCTGTGTGGCGGATCCGAGCAGAGCCGCGATCTTCCTGTCGCCGGCCGCGAACTGGATGGCATCCATTTCGCCATGGAGTTTCTGCCGATGCAGAACAAGGTGAACGCGGGAGACAAACTCAAAGGGCAGATTCGTGCCGACGGCAAGCACGTGATCGTCATCGGGGGTGGAGACACCGGCTCTGACTGCGTGGGCACCAGCAACCGCCACGGCGCCGCCAGCGTGACCCAGTTCGAGGTCATGCCACAACCGCCGGAGCAGGAAAACAAGCCCCTGGTCTGGCCTTACTGGCCGCTCAAACTTCGGACCAGTTCCAGCCATGAGGAAGGCTGTGTTCGCGAGTTTGCCGTGTCCACGAAGGCGTTCACCGGCAAGAATGGCAAGGTCACCGGACTGACCACCGTCAATGTCGAGCTCAAGGACGGCAAGCTGGTTGAAATTGCCGGTACGGAAAAGCAATACAAGGCTGACCTGGTTCTGCTGGCCATGGGGTTTGTGAACCCCGTGCCCACCATCCTGGAGGCGTTCGGCGTGGACAAGGACGCCCGTGGCAACGCCAGGGCCTCGACCGAATTCGTGGGTGGCTATGCCACCAACGTCGGCAAGGTGTTTGCTGCCGGGGACATGCGCCGCGGACAGTCGCTGGTGGTCTGGGCGATCCGGGAAGGGCGCCAGGCGGCCCGTGCCGTCGACGAATTCCTGATGGGTCACTCGGAACTTCCCCGCTGAAATCCTGACGGTTGGCTGGTCGTTGCCCTGACACAGCTCCGCAGCGACCATGGTTGCGGCGGTGAAGGCAGGGAAATCCGGACCGTGCGACAATTCGGGTTTGCCCGTGTTGTGGGCGCCGGGCATCGTCCGGCTTTGCCCGGATTTATGAGCGAACAGCCCTTCATCGAGATCGATCACGTCACCTTCGGCTACGACAGCCGCAGGACCATCCTCAACGACCTGTCGTTGACGTTTGCGCGTGGCAAGGTGACCGCGGTGCTGGGGGGATCGGGCTGTGGCAAGACCACCTTGCTGCGGCTGATCGGTGGTGTCCATGCGCCCAGCAGCGGGCGCGTGGTGTTTGACGGCGAAGTCGTGGACACGCGGAACAAGCAGCAGCTGTTCCGTCTGCGACGCAGACTGGGCATGCTGTTCCAGTTTGGTGCCTTGTTCACCGATCTGTCGGTGTTCGACAACGTGGCGTTTCCGCTTCGCGAGATGACGGATCTGTCCGAGGACCTGATCAGGGATGTCGTGCTCATGAAGCTCCACGCCGTCGGTCTGCGCGGCGCAGCCGGGCTGCGCATCAGCGAAGTCTCGGGCGGCATGGCGCGGCGGATAGCCCTGGCTCGTGCCATTGCGCTTGACCCGGAACTGATCATGTACGACGAGCCGTTTGCAGGGCTCGATCTGGTATCGATGGGGGTAACGGCCAAGCTGATCCGTACCCTGACCGACGTGACTGGAGCGACCACGCTGCTGATTTCCCACGATGTGCCGCAGTGCATGGCCATCAGCGATTGGGTGGTGTTGCTGGCCACAGGCGGACGGGTGGTGGCCCAGGGTACGCCCGAGCAGCTCATGTCCAGCCAGGATGCCGAGGTTCGGCAGTTTGTTCGGGGGGAGCCCGACGGCCCGATCAGGTTCCACTATCCGGCGCCCGACGTCGCGGACGATTTTGGTCCCGGGGGACGCGCATGAAGCTGCTGCAATGGCTGGGCAGTCGCACGCTGGCGGTGCTGTCCAGCTGGGGCCATGGTGCCCTGTTCTTCTCGGATCTGTTGCGTGCAACTCCGGGGGCGCTTCGACGTTTTGGTCTGGTGGTGGCACAGATTCACGCCATCGGCAACCGGTCGCTGGTGATCATCCTGGCGTCAGGGCTGGCCGTCGGTTTCGTGCTGGCGCTTCAGATGTACTACGCGCTGTCGACCTACGGGGCTGCTGAGTCGCTGGGGCTGATCGTCAACCTGGCCCTCGTCAGGGAACTCGGCCCGGTTGTCACAGCGCTGCTGTTTGCCGGCCGCGCCGGTACATCGCTCACGGCGGAGATCGGTCTCATGAAGGCGGGCGAGCAGATTGCCGCCATGGAACTCATGGCCATCGATCCCCGCCAGCGGGTGCTGGCACCCCGTTTTCTGGCCGGCTGCATCGCCATGCCCCTGTTGGCAGCGCTCTTCTCCGCCATTGGCATTCTGGGCGCCTGGGTGGTGGCGGTTGGTCTGATCGGGATCGATGCCGGCAATTTCTGGTCCATCCAGCAAAACGGTGTCGACGTCTGGCGTGACGTGGGCAACGGTGTGGTCAAGAGCATGGTCTTCGGGGTCATCTGTACCGCAGTGGCCCTGTACCAGGGCTATGAAACCGAAGCCACCCCGGAGGGAGTGGCCTACGCGACGACGCGCACCGTGGTGACGGCGTCACTGGGCGTGCTGGCGATGGACTTCATCCTGACCGCCCTGATGTTCTCGACGCCCTGACAGGGAGAATCCCATGAACAAGAGAAACCTCGAAATCCTCGTTGGCCTGTTCGTTCTGCTGGGCGCTGCGGCCTTGCTGTTCCTGGCCCTGAAAGCCGCCAACCTGACAAGTTTTGCCAGTGGCGGTGACACTTACACCGTACAGGCGCGCTTCGACAACATCGGTGGTCTCAAGACACGGGCGCCAGTGCGCTCCGCCGGTGTGTACGTGGGCCGGGTGACCAGCGTCACCCTTGATGCCGAGACCTACCAGGGCCTGGTGACCATGGAGATCAACCGCGGCGTCCAGTTCCCGCGCGATTCCACCGCCAAAATCCTGACCGCCGGCCTGCTGGGCGACCAATACATCGGAATCGAACCCGGAGGCGATGAGCAGGAGCTCAAGGCGGGCGACACCTTGTCGCGCACGCAGTCGGCGGTGGTGCTGGAAAACCTGATCGGACAGTTCCTGTTCAACCGGGCGGCTGATGGCCCTGGCGAGTGACACCTGGCAGCCTCTGACACCGTGTCGGCGGCCCGACATCCACCTAACTGGTTACGAATATCGGTGAAGCGACACACAAGATACACGCAAGTTCATCTTCCTGGGTGAACATCGGTATCCGCGCGAAGCACCTGCTGTATCGTTCCCCAAACCCCGTCTCGACCCACCTGAGTGATCATGAAAGCCGACCACCGCCAGCGAATCGCAAGCCCCAGCGGCCCGAGTCGATACGGACTCCGGATGCCGGTCCGGATTTTCGCGAGCGCCATCGCCCTGTCCATGCTGGGCGCTTGTGCGACGGGACCTGACGCGCACCCGCAGGATCCTTTTGAACCCTTCAACCGGGGCGTGCACGAGTTCAACGAGGTCCTGGATGTGACCCTGGTGAAGCCGGTTGCCACACTCTACGTGCGAACTGCTCCCGACCAGGTCCGGACAGGCGTGAGCAACTTCTTTGGCAACCTCGGCGACCTCTGGTCGTTCGTCAACGCCACCCTCCAGTTGCGCCCCAGAGAAGCCGCCGAGAACATTCTTCGCTTCAACGTCAACACCGTCTTCGGGCTGGGTGGTCTGTTGGACATTGCCTCTGAAATGGGAATCGAGCGAACCCGGGTCGACTTTGGCCAGACCTTGGGCCGTTGGGGTGTGCCTGCGGGCCCCTATCTGGTGCTGCCGTTTCTGGGGCCGTCGACGGTGCGCGACGCGGCGGGCCAAAGCATTGAATCCCGCGGAGATCTGGTCATGGGTATCGATCACATCCCCACGCGCAACAGCCTGTACGGCCTGAGGCTGGTCGATACCCGGGCCAACTTGCTGCGGGCCACCGCCATGCTGGAAGGGGCGGCACTGGACAAGTACAGCTTCACCCGTGACTTCTATCTGCAAAGGCGACAGAACCAGGTCGATGACATCATCGAGCGCGGATTCGGCATTGGGAGATCGGGGGATGACACGAATGGCAACGATTGAATGGGAACCCGCCATACGTCCTTGCATCCCAATCAGTGGAACAAGCCATACAACCTGGGCGTCGTCCCGGAAAGGTCTGACATGATGAACCGTCGCAATTGGATGAATGCTGTGCTGATGTCGGCAGTCTTGGGCCTGGCCGGGGTGGCACAGGCCGAGACAGAGGCACCGGATGCACTGGTCAAGCGCATCTCCACCGAAGCGCTCGAGGCGGTCAAGGCCGACCCCGCCATCCAGGCGGGTGACGTCGGGCGGATCATGGCGCTGGTGGACAGCAAGATCATGCCGAGCGTCAACTTCACTCGGATGACCTCGTCAGCGGTAGGCCGTTTCTGGCGTCAGGCCACTCCCGAGCAGAAGGAGAAACTGCAGGCTGAGTTCAAGACCTTGCTGATCAGGACTTATTCCGGTGCATTGGGGGAGGTGCGTGACCAAACCCTGAGTTTCCGCCCCTTGCGGGCCCGCGCGGAGGACACCGAAGTGGTGGTGCGTTCGGAGGTTCGCGGTCGGGGTGAGCCCATCCAGCTCGACTACCGCCTGGAGAAGACAGCCGAAGGCTGGAAGATCTATGACATCAACGTACTCGGTCTGTGGCTGGTCGACACCTACCGGAGCCAGTTCGCGCAGGAAATCAATGCCAACGGCATTGATGGCTTGATCGCGGCCCTGGCCCAGCGCAACAAGGCCGGTTCAGCCCGGGCCAGCTGATGACCATGCCAGCTGAACAGGGGCCGTCGTCCGTGGCACTCGCGCTGCCCGCGAAGATGACCATGGGGACGGCAACGGCCGAGATGGAGCGCTTGCTTACCCATCTCAAGCGCATTCAAGATCCAGAGGTGACGCTGGACGCCGTTGCGCTTGAGGTCTTCGATTCCTCGGCCATCGCTGTCCTGCTTGAAATGCGTCGCGAACTGCTGCGACAAGGGCGCCAGCTGCAAGTGCTTCGCTTGCCCTCCAGGCTGCGCGACCTGATGACACTGTACGGTGTCGGCGAACTGCTGCCCGCTTAAAATAGCGGGTTGCCGCCGACCGGCCCGGGCCCATCATGGCCTGATTTCGGCGGTTTCCCTCGCGGTCCCGCCTCGATGCCAGCTGTCTCTTTCCAAAACGTCTCCAAGAGCTACCAAACGCCGCGCGGCGCCTTCCAGGCGCTGCAGGACGTCAGCATCGACATCGAGGCCGGGGAGTTCTTTGGCCTTCTCGGTCCCAATGGAGCCGGCAAGACCACGTTGATCAGCATCCTGGCCGGACTGTCCCGGGCCAGCTCAGGGCGTGTGCAGGTCCACGGACGTGACGTGCACACCGATTACCAGGCAGCCCGACGTCTGTTGGGCGTGGTGCCACAGGAGCTGGTGTTTGATCCTTTCTTCACCGTTCGTGAAGCATTGAGGTTTCAGTCGGGCTACTTCGGCATCCGCGACAACGCAACCTGGATCGACGAGTTGCTCGAAGGACTGGGACTGTCCGACAAGGCCACCGCCAACATGCGGCAACTGTCGGGTGGCATGAAGCGCCGTGTGCTGATCGCACAGGCCCTGGTCCATCGGCCACAGGTCATCGTGCTGGATGAGCCCACTGCAGGGGTCGATGTCGAGTTGCGTCAGACGCTCTGGCAGTTTGTGTCGGATCTGAATCGGCGCCTGGGATGCACGGTCCTGCTCACCACCCATTACCTGGAAGAGGCTGAAGCCTTGTGCGGACGCATTGCGATGCTCAAACGGGGTCGCGTGGTGGCCCTTGAACGGACCTCGGATCTGCTGGCCAAAGCCTCGTCGAACGTGTTGCGCTTCAAGACCGACCACCCCCTGCCGCCTGACCTGCAGGCCATGGCCCGGGTGACCGGTCGGGTGGTGCAGCTGCCAGCCCATGATGCGCTGGAAGTCGAGCGACTGCTCGCCCGGGTCCGGGAATCGGGTTCGGCCGCCCAGGATGTCGAGATCCGCAAGGCCGATCTGGAAGATGTGTTCCTTGATCTGATGGAGGCGCCCGGAGATCAAGAGCAGGCGGTGTCACAAGCAGAAGGGGCATCGCCATGAATGGCTGGCAGGCCCTGTTCTACAAAGAGGTGTTGCGCTTCTGGAAAGTCGGTTTTCAGACCGTGGCCGCACCAGTGATCACAGCCATCCTGTACATGATGATCTTTGGCCACGTCCTTGAAGATCATGTGAAGGTCTATGAAACCGTCAGCTACACGGCCTTTCTTCTGCCAGGTCTGGTGATGATGAGCGTACTGCAAAATGCATTTGCCAACAGCTCGTCGTCGTTGGTCCAGAGCAAGGTGATGGGCAACCTCGTGTTTCTGATGCTCACGCCGCTGTCACACCGGGCCTGGTTTTTGGCCTATGTCGGGTCGTCCGTGGTACGGGGTCTGGCGGTCGGTGGTGGCGTCATTGTTGCCACCTGGTGGTTTGCCAGGCCTCCGATGGAGGCGCCGGCTTGGATCGTGGTCTTCGCTTTTCTGGGGGCGGCGCTTCTGGGTGCTCTGGGACTGATTGCGGGTCTCTGGGCGGAGAAATTCGACCAGATGGCCGCCTTCCAGAACTTCATCATCATGCCCATGACGTTTCTGTCGGGCGTGTTCTACTCCATCCACTCCCTGCCCGAGTTCTGGCAGAAGGTCAGCCACCTCAATCCCTTCTTCTACATGATTGATGGCTTCCGCTACGGGTTTTTCGGCGTCAGCGACACCTCGCCGTGGCTGAGCCTGGCCATCGTGGCGCTTGCCCTGGCGGGCGTGAGTGGGCTGGCCCTGCATTTGCTCAAGACAGGCTACAAGATCAGACACTGAATGACGGACCCGGTATATGACCGCTGAACAACTGCAACAACTCATCGCCGCCGGTCTGACCTGCGAGCACATCGAAGTCAGCGGTGATGGCCGCCACTGGGCTGCGGTCATCGTCTCGTCCGAGTTCGAGGGAAAGCGGCCGATCGCCCGCCACCAGCGCGTGTACGCCACCCTGGGTGAGCGCATCCGGACCGACGAAGTCCACGCCCTGTCGATGAAGACCTATACGCCGGCCGAGTGGGCCCGCCAGAACTGAAAGCGAGTCCATGGACAAATTGCGCATCACGGGAGGGCGGCGCCTGCAGGGTGAAGTCCAGGTTTCCGGGGCCAAAAACGCCGCTTTGCCCGAGCTGTGCGCCACGCTGCTGACAAATGAGCCGGTCACGATCACCAATGTGCCGCGGCTCAGGGACATCGCCACCATGCGATCGCTGCTCGACCATATGGGTGTGCGTACGCAGACGCTGGGCGAACGGGCGGGCATGTCGTTTCATGCCGCAGACCCGATCAACCCAGAGGCACCCTATGAACTGGTCAAGACCATGCGGGCCTCTGTGCTGGTGCTGGGTCCCTTGCTGGCCCGTTTTGGCCACGCGCGCGTGTCACTGCCGGGCGGGTGCGCCATCGGTGCACGCCCGGTGGACCAGCACATCAAGGGTTTGCAGGCGATGGGTGCTGAAATCGTGGTCGAGCACGGCTACATGGTGGCGCGTCTGCCGAAGGGCCGATCCCGCCTGAAGGGAGCCCGCATCGCCACCGACATGGTCACCGTGACCGGCACCGAGAACTTCCTCATGGCAGCCTGTCTGGCTGAAGGCGAGACCGTGCTGGAGAACGCGGCCCAGGAGCCCGAGATTCCCGACCTGGCCGAGATGCTCATCGCCATGGGGGCGAAGATCGAGGGGCACGGCACCAGCCGTATTCACATCCAAGGCGTGGACCGCTTGAGCGGCTGCCAGCACCGGGTGGTGGCCGACCGGATCGAGGCGGGTACCTTCCTTTGCGCAGTGGCCGCAACCGGAGGGGACGTACTGCTGCGCGACGCGCGAGCGGACCACCTGGAGGCGGTCATCGACAAGCTGCGTGATGCCGGTGCCCACATCGAGGCCGGCGATGGTTTCATCCGGGTTCGAAGCGAAGGGCGGCTCAAAGCGCAGGGTTTCCGTACCACCGAGTACCCGGGCTTTCCGACCGACATGCAGGCCCAGTTCATGGTCCTCAACTGCATTTCCCAGGGCACCAGCACGGTCACCGAAACCATTTTCGAGAACCGGTTCATGCACGTCAGTGAGCTCATGCGCCTGGGTGCGCGTATCCAGATCGATGGCAAGGTGGCGGTGGTCGAAGGGGTGGAGGCACTGTCCGGCGCCACCGTGATGGCCACCGATTTGCGCGCCTCGGCTTCCCTGGTGATTGCCGGCCTGGTGGCCGAGGGCGAGACCATCGTCGACCGCATCTACCATCTGGACCGTGGCTACGACCAGATGGAAGCCAAGCTGCGCGGCATTGGCGCCGCCATCGAAAGGATCAAATGATCACCCTGGCGCTCTCCAAGGGCCGAATCTTCGATGAGACGCTTCCTTTGCTCAAGGCCGCGGGAATCGAAGTGCTCGAAGACCCGGAAACCTCCCGCAAGCTGATACTGCCCACCAACCGGCCGGATGTCCGCGTCGTGCTGGTGCGGGCGACGGACGTTCCCACCTATGTCGAACACGGTGGTGCCGACCTGGGTGTGACCGGCAAGGACACGCTCATCGAACACGGCGGTCAAGGCTTGTACCAGCCGCTGGACCTGCATATTGCCAAGTGCCGCGTCAGTGTGGCTGTGCGGCAGGACTTCGATTACGTGTCCGCGGTCCGCCAGGGTGCGCGTCTGAAGGTCGCCACCAAGTACACAAGCATCGCGCGTGAGTTCTTCGCCAGCAAGGGTGTGCACGTGGACCTGATCAAGCTCTACGGCAGCATGGAGCTGGCGCCCCTGACGGGTCTGGCCGATGCCATCGTGGACCTGGTGTCCACCGGCAAGACGCTGCAGGCCAACCACCTGGTCGAAGTTGAGCAGATCATGGACATCAGCTCGCGCCTGGTGGTCAACCAGGCGGCGCTCAAGCTCAAGCAGGCGTCCATCCGGCCCATCCTCGACGCGTTTGCCCGTGCCATCCAGGAAAGACTACCTTCGCCATGAGCCTGACCGCCCAGCCCCTTCGCCTGTCTACCGTTTCTCGCGATTTTGAGGCGCAGTTCACGAGGCGCTTGCACTGGTCGGCGGACACGGACCATGCGATCGAGCAGCGGGTGGCGGACATTCTGGCCGATGTGCAGGCGCGCGGGGATACGGCGGTGCTGGAATACACCGCCCGATTCGACGGCCTGCAGGCGGCATCGATGGCGGAGCTGGAGTTGACGCAGGCCGACTTCAGGGCAGCCTTCGATGGCCTGCCTGCGGCGCAACGCGAGGCTCTGCAGAGCGCGACGCGCCGCGTGCGCAGCTACCACGAGGCGCAGAAGAGGGCGTCCGGCGAGAGCTGGACCTACCGCGACGAAGACGGCACCCTGCTGGGACAGAAAGTCACGCCACTGGACCGCGTGGGTATCTACGTACCCGGCGGCAAGGCGGCCTATCCATCGAGTCTGATCATGAACGCCGTCCCGGCGCACGTCGCCGGGGTGCAGGAAATCATCATGGTGGTGCCGACGCCCGTGCGCGGCAGCGTGGCCACCGGCGGATCCGGCGCCACCACCGCGACGCGCGGCGAACGCAATGAGTTGGTGCTGGCCGCCGCCTACGTGGCTGGCGTCACGCGCGCCTTCACCATCGGCGGCGCGCAGGCCGTGGCCGCGCTGGCCTACGGCACGGCCACCGTGCCCAAGGTCGACAAGATCACCGGCCCCGGCAACGCCTACGTGGCCAGCGCCAAAAGGCGCGTGTTCGGCACCGTGGGCATCGACATGATCGCCGGCCCGAGCGAGATCCTGGTGTTGGCCGACGGCAGCACGCCCGCCGAGTGGGTGGCGATGGATCTGTTCAGCCAGGCCGAACACGACGAGCTGGCACAGTCCATCCTGCTGTGCCCCGACGCCGCGTACATCGACGCGGTGCAGGCCGCGATCGACCGCCTGCTGCCCACCATGCCGCGCGCGGCCATCATCGCCAAAAGCCTGAACGACCGCGGTGCGCTCATCCTCACGCGCGACATGCCAGAGGCCTGCGCCATCAGCAACCGCATTGCGCCCGAGCACCTGGAGGTGTCCAGCAGCGAGCCGCACCGCTGGGAGCCGCTGCTCAAGCACGCTGGCGCCATTTTCCTCGGGGCCTGGACCAGCGAAAGCCTGGGCGACTACTGCGCCGGTCCCAACCATGTGCTTCCCACCAGCGGTACGGCCCGTTTCTCATCGCCGCTGGGTGTCTACGACTTCCAGAAGCGCAGCAGTCTGATCGAAGTCAGCCAGGCCGGTGCCCAGCCGCTGGGTGCCATCGCTGCCGAGTTGGCCTACGGCGAAGGCCTGCAAGCCCATGCCCGGGCCGCCGAGCTGCGCCTGTCCACCGTACCCCCGATGCGAGACGTCAAGTGAACGCGATGATCCGTCCGAACCCGCTGCAGAACATCCGGCAGGACATCCAGTCCATGCACGCCTACGCCATCCAGGACTCGACTGGCATGGTCAAGCTGGACGCCATGGAGAACCCATTCTCTTTGCCCCTGGAACTGCAGCGCCGGCTGGGCGAACGCCTGGGCGCGGTGGCGATCAATCGCTATCCAGGCGAACGCATTGAAGACCTCAAGCGGGCGCTGGCCCGTTACGTGGATCTGCCCGAGGGTGCCGCCTTGATGCTGGGCAACGGTTCGGATGAACTGATCTCGCTGCTGGCCATGGGTTGTGATATCCCTGGCGCCAGCATCCTGGCCCCACTGCCCGGTTTCGTGATGTACGGCATGAGCGCCCAGCTGCAAGGCCTGGTGTTCCATGGCGTGGATCTGACGGCCGACTTCGAGCTTGATGAAGCTGCCATGCTGGCCGCCATGCGTCAGCACAGGCCGACGATCACTTACATCGCCTACCCCAACAACCCGACCGCCAACCTGTGGGATGCCTCGGTGATCCGCAGGCTGATCGCCGAGGCAGCCTCCTTCGGCGGTCTGGTGGTGATGGACGAGGCCTACCAACCTTTTTCCAGTGGCAGCTGGCTGGACGAAATCCGTGCCCATCCCGCCGCCAACGCCAACGTTCTGCTGATGCGCACCTTGTCCAAGTTCGGCCTCGCCGGTGTTCGGTTGGGCTACATGCTTGGGCCGCAGGCCCTGGTGCGCGAGGTCGACAAGCTGCGCCCACCCTATAACGTGAGCGTGCTCAACGCCGAATGCGCGCTCTTTGCACTGGAGCACGTCGATGTGTTCGCGCAGCAGGCCGCCACCATTCGCGCCGAGCGTGAGCGGCTGATCGGCGCGCTGGCGGCCCTGCCGGGTGTCAGGCCGTTTCCCAGTCAGGCCAACATGGTGCTGGTCCGCTTCCCCGATGCTCAGAAAGCCTTCGATGGCTTGAAGGCGCGCGGCGTTTTGGTCAAGAATGTTTCTAAAATGCACCCATTGCTGGGCCAATGTCTTCGCCTGACCGTCGGAACCCCCGACGAGAACACGCAAATGATTGCTGCCCTGCAGTCCAGCCTATGACCGCCCCTTCCACCACCCGGGCCCGCGTGGCCGATGTTCAGCGCAACACGTCCGAGACGCAGATCCGTGTCCACGTCAACCTCGACGGTACGGGCCAGGCTCGACTGTCCACCGGCATCGGCTTCTTTGACCACATGCTCGACCAGATCGCCCGGCACGGGCTGATCGACCTCGAGATCGAAGCCCAGGGAGACCTTCACATTGATGGTCACCACACGGTGGAAGATGTCGG
>SBFU01000146.1 GCA_006227785.1 Burkholderiales bacterium | reverse complement strand
GGTGCCATGGAGACCGGCTACCAGCGCAGCAAGATCCAGGAAGAGAGCATGCACTACGAGATGCTCAAGCACACCGGCGAGTACCCCATCATCGGTGTCAACACCTTCCGCAACCCGCACGGCGACCCGGTGCCCGAGTCCATCGAGCTGGCGCGCTCGACCGAGGAGGAAAAGCAGTCCCAGCTGGCACGATTGAACGACTTCCACGCCCGACACGCCGCCGAAGCGCCAGCCATGTTGGCCCGCCTGAAACAGGCGGTCATCGACAACACCAACGTGTTCGATGTGCTGATGGACGCGGTACGGGTCTGTTCCCTGGGTCAGATCACGGGCGCGCTGTTCGAGGTGGGCGGTCAGTACCGGCGCAGCATGTGAGCACCGCCTGAAAGGCGATCGGAACCGTCCGGGCAACTGCGCCGGTTTTCCCGGTCAGATCAAGGGCTGGGGACGCAAGCTGCCTGCTAGACTGCCATCGCAGGCGCCCTGGGGGCGCCGGTGAAGACACGCCCACAGCCCCATGCCCCCTTCCGACACCGCGAGCACCTCCCGCAGGCCTGGCAGGCACGCGCAAGGGGGCATCGCCCACCCCGGCGGACCAGCCACGCAAGGCAGGATCTGGCTGGGAGCGATGGCGGCCATGGCGCTGGCGCTGCTGATGCTGCTCTCGGCCGGCCTGATGATGGCCCAGCGCAGTGCCAGCCTGGATCGGGCCGAAGCCCAGGCGAAAAGAGAGGTCCTGCGCCTGGCCACCGAACTGGACCAGTCGCTGCGCCTGGCCAGGGCCGCCATCGAGGTGGTGGAGCGATCACAGGAACCGCCTTCTGGCGACCTGCTCGGCGACCAGCGGCACCTGGTGGCATCGCTGAACCTGCCCTTCGAGCTGGAGCGGGTGCCTGTGATGGACAGCGTCGTCGGCCCCGCTGGCGAGTGGCGGCCCGGACTGCCCACGCAGGCCGGCGATGCCTGGGCGATACCCCTGGTCTGGCGGCTGTCGCCCGACGCTGACAGCGCTGGTTACGTAGTCAGGCTCTCGCGTCAGGCCGTGCTTGACCGTTTTGCGTCAGAGGGCATGCCACCGGGCAGCAGCATGAGCCTGTTCCGCCTGGAAGACGACGGTTCCACCACGGTGCTCGCTCGCCACCCCCTGGTCGAAAGTGAACAGGGCATGAACCTGCGTGGCCACCTGGCCGAAGCGGTGGCTAAGCACCCGTCGGGGGTGTTCCACGCGACGGCGCGGATTGATGGCATCCACCGCATCGTGGGCTACCAGCAACTGCAGGGCGAGGCCCATCGGCTGATGCTCGTCTATGCCCTGGGAACCCAGGGCGTGCTGAGCGAATGGACCACGGTACTGCCCTGGGCCGGCCTGCTCACCCTGCTGGTGGCCGTCGCCATGGCCTGGGGTGCTTGGCGCCTGGACCGTTCGGTGCTTGCACTGCGCCGCAGTGAACGCCACTTCCAGACCCTGGCCAGCCACCTGCCCGACGTGGTGACGCGCTACGACCGCGATGGCCGCTGCCTCTACGTCAACCCGGCGATCGAGTCGGCCAATGGCCTCAAGCCCGAGGACATGATCGGGCGCACGGTCCGCGAAATCGGTACTCCGGAGCCGATCGCCAACACGTGGATGGCCTGCCTGGACCGGGTTTTTTCCACCGGCCAGAGCGAAACCGTCTGTTTCTCCTACCCGGGGCCGCACGGATTGCGCCACTGGGAAGCCCAGGCACGCCTGGAACCCTCCCTGCCCGGCGAGGCACCCACCGTGCTGGTGCTCACCCGCGACATCACCGAACGGCAGGCGGTCGAGCAGCAACGGGAGTCGGCCCAACGGCTGTTCGAGTCTGTTTTCCAGTCGGCACCGGAAGCCATGTCGCTCAGTGAGGTGGACACCGGCCGCCTGCTGCTGGTCAACGATGCCTTCTGCGAACTGTTCGACCACCCCAGGGACGACATGATCGGACGAACGTCGTTGGAGCTGGGTCTGTGGAAGTGGCCCGCTGATCGCCAGCGCATGCAGCAGCAGTTGAGGACGGGCGGCACCATCCGCGACGCGGAGGCCGTCGGACTGCGACGCGATGGCGGGACCATCGATGTGCGATTCAGTGCCGAGCTGGTGCGGGTCAACGGCGAGGAGCGTGTGCTGCTCATGTTCCGCGACGTCACCGAACGCAAGCATGCCGAGGAAGCCCTGGCCCGCAGCGAGCTGCGGTTCCGGCTGGCGGCGGCCCGCGGCCAGGTGTGGGAATGGGACTTTGACAAGGGCGATTTCAGCCCGGGTCGCGAGCTCTTTGTCAGGCTGGGACACCAGGTGGCGCCTGAGGCGCGGCTGGACCAGGTCTTCGGCGACATCGTGCATCCGGAAGACCTGCCGCGGCTGCGCTGGCAGCTGCGCCGCTTTCTGAAGGGAGAGACCGGTTTCCACACGGAATTCCGGGCCCGCGATGCCAGCGGCACCTGGCACTGGTTCGATGCCCAGGGCAGCGGCCTGCGCGACGCCAGTGGCCGCGTCAACTACATGGCGGGTACCGCATTCGACATCAGCGACCGCAAGGCGCTCGAGGAAGCCCAGCGCCAGACCCTCAAGCACCTGGAAACGCTGACCGACGCGTCATCGGCCATGTTCTGGACCAGCGATGTCAACAAGGCCTGCACCTGGGTCAGCCAGCGCTGGCTGGACATGCTCGGGCAAACCCTGGAACAGCAGCTGGGTGACGGCTGGCGCCAGCGCATCCACCCCGATGACCTGGACACCTGCGAGCTCATCTACACCGAGGCCTTCGACGAGCGCGAGCCTTACACCACCGAGTACCGTGAGCTCAACGCCCAGGGCGAATACCGTTGGCTGCTCGAGCAGGGGACCCCCCGTTACGACGCCGACAACCGATTCATCGGCTACATCGGGTCCTGCCTGGATGTCACGGAACTCAAGCAGGCCCAGGCCACGGCACGTGAACGCAGCGCCATGCTCGAACAGGTGTTTGGTGTGCTGCAGGACATGCTGTTCGTGGTCGACGGACAGGAGCGCTTCGTGTTCTACCAGTCGGGCAGCCACGACCGCCTCTACCGGTCACCGGACACCTTCCTGGGCAAGACCATGGGTGAAGTGATGCCCGCCGACCTGACCGAACGCTTCCGCGAGGCCATGGACCGTGCTTGGACAGAAGGCATGCAGGAGGTGGACTACCAGCTCGACCTTCCAGATGGTCGGCACCACTTCAGCGCACGTCTGGCCTGGCTGCCGGGCGGCGACCAGTGCATGTTCCTGGTGCGTGACACCACCGAGCAGCAGACCGCCCAGCGAGAACGCGAACGCCTGAACGCCTTTGTGCTGCTGCTCTTCAGCCTGGCCAACCGCTTCATCAACCTGCCGATCCATGAAGCCGACCGCGCCATCAATGAAGCCCTGGGCGACATGGGCCGATTCGTCGACGCCGACCGGGCCTACCTGTTCGACTACGACATGGAGGCCGAAACCGCCTCCAACACCCATGAGTGGTGCGGCGAAGGGGTCAGTCCGGAGATCGACAACCTGCAGGACCTGCCGTTCGAGATGATTCCCGACTGGATCGCGTTTCACCGCATCGACCAGGTCATGCACGTACCCGACGTGGCTGCACTTGAGCCGGGCAATCTGCGCGACCTGCTCAGCTCGCAAGGCATCCAGAGTCTGATGGCCATCCCGCTCTCCCATGGCGACCGGTGTCTGGGTTTCGTGGGGCTGGATTCGGTGCGCAGCACCCACGATTACGCCGAGGAAGAAACCACCCTGCTGCGGCTGTTCGCCCAGATGCTGGTGAACATCCGCCTGCGCGTGGAAGCGGAAGAACAGATTCAGGCACTGACCGAGGGCCTGGAGGCGAAGGTGGCCGAGCGGACGAACCAGCTGGAAGCGAGCGTGATGCAGCTCCAGGCGGTCAACCGCGAGCTGGAGTCGTTCACCTACTCAGCCTCGCACGATCTGCGCACCCCTTTGCGCGGCATCGAAGGCTTCAGTGCGCTGCTGCTGGAGGAACACGCCGGCCAGCTCGATACCCAGGGTCGCGAGTACCTGCGCCGCATCCAGCGGGCGACCATGCACATGTCGCAGCTGATCAGCGATCTGCTGGCCTACGCCCGCCTGGAGCAGATGACCGAGCAGGTGACGCCGGTGCCGCTGGAGCCGCTGGTGCGCAGCGTGGTGGGGACCGTGCAGGACGCGCTGGATGAACGCCAGGGTCAGGTCCTGATCGATGTGCCCGCCGATCTGCAGGTGGCCGCCGACCCCCGGGGCCTGACCATGGTGCTGCGCAACCTGATCGACAACGCGGTGAAATTCACCCCCGCCGAGCGTTCACCGCAGATCCGCATCCGGGCACGGGCGTCGGACGGTCTGGTGGACATCGAAGTGGCCGACAACGGCATGGGTTTCGACATGAAACACCATGACCGCATCTTCGGCATGTTCCAGCGGCTGCACCGCCAGGACCAGATTCCGGGCACCGGCATCGGGCTGGCCATGGTGAACAAGGCCGTGAACCGCATGGGCGGGCGCATCCGCGCTGAAAGCGTACCCGGCGAGGGCGCGCGCTTTCACGTCACGCTGGCAGCGGCAGGTTGAGCAGCAGGTTCTGCGGCTTGAGCCGCAGAAGGCCTTCCCCATCCATGGCCAGACCCAGGTAGACCGGGCGCCCCCGCATGTCGGCCTGGACCACCGAGGGGTCGTCAAATTCCAGGCGGAACAGGCTGATCAGACGCTGCATGCGCTCATCGGGCAGCACCTGCCCCTGGTAGAGCGCATCCAGCAGCGCGCTGGCCTGGGCATCCAGACCGATGTGCCAGCGCCAGGCGGGGTCGTCAACCCGGGCCTCGGGACGGATCGAAACCCGCGGGCCCAGCAGATGGCCCACCCAAAGTTCCAGCACCCGGGCCAGCGATCGCAGACCGGAGCGGGCGTTGTCCAGTTGCAGCACCAGACCGTGCGACAGCGTCTGCGTGAGGCCATGGGTGAGGTCGAGCAGGTGACGGTGACGGTCGTCGTGGCACCGGTCGGCCAGGTAGCGGGCGGCGTTCGACTCGTCCAGCACCTGCATCTGCGCCTCGGACAGGGCCACACCCCCCTCGCGCAGCAGGCGCCCCAGTTCGCCCAGACCCCCGTGTTGCTGCATCTGGTCCAGGCCCTGCCGGTCACCGCACAGGACGCGCCCCTCGACCACGGCCACACGTTGGGGGCGGAACAGCAGTTCGGCAGCGCGCCAGACCGGCGCATGGTCCTGGTCCGCCAGCAGGCGTGCCACGATCGCCTGCACCACCAGGTCCATGAACAGGGGGGGCAGATCGAACCGGCGCGAACGCACCCAGCCCAGGTAGGCGGCTTCCAGCGTGCCGGCGCCGGAGACCGCCTGTCGCAGCCGCAGGAAATGGCCGTAGTTGTCCGCCACGTCCCGATCGGCCAGCGCATCCAGCTCGCTGACCGCCACCGTGCGCCCGGGCTCAGCCAGCAAGCGTGCATGCAGACGCCGTTCGGCGGCGCAGGACTCGTCCACCGGTGCCAGCTCAGGGCGGTCAAGCCAGAGGCGCCAATAGTCGTCGGTGGGTCGGTGCCAGCCGTTCGCGTCGGATTGCAGCAGGTGCTGGCCACACCCGGGCCAGACCACCGACGGCAGGTTGTTGGGCAGGGAAGTCGTCATGTTGCGATGAATGAAGTCAGAGCGATTGTCCCAGCCAGCGCCCGGCCCTGCTCCCGACTCCGGACAAATCCTGTCTGCGCCGGGGATGCATCGGCCCCACAATGCCGTCATGCCACCCACACAAGTCAGCCTCATCGGCGTGCCCACCGACATCGGCGCCGGCGCCCGCGGCGCCTCCATGGGCCCGGAAGCCTTGCGCGTGGCCGGCCTGGCCACCGTGCTGGAAAACCATGGACTGGCGGTGACCGACCGGGGCAACCTGGGCGGACCACCCAACCCCTGGCAGGGGCCGGTCGACGGCCACCGGCACCTGCCCGAGGTGCTGGCCTGGAACCGGGCGCTGCACCAGGCCGTGACCGCCGAACTGGCGGGAGAGCGGTTGCCCATCGTCATGGGCGGGGACCACTGCCTGGCCATCGGCTCGATCGGGGCAGTGGCTCGCCACTGCCGGGCCCAGGGTCGGCGCTTGCGGGTGCTCTGGCTGGATGCCCACGCCGACTTCAACACCGCCACCCTGACGCCCAGTGGCAACATCCACGGCATGCCGGTCGCCATCCTGTGCGGCCACGGCCCCGCTGAGCTGGTCGAACTGGGCGGTCCGGGACCTGCCCTTGGTGCGGCGCAGGTGCGTCAGATCGGCATCCGCAGCGTGGACCCGGGTGAGAAACGCTTCGTGCACGAACAGGGTCTGGAGGTGTTCGACATGCGCTACATCGACGAGATGGGCATGCGCCACACCATGGAGCAGGC
>SBFU01000368.1 GCA_006227785.1 Burkholderiales bacterium | reverse complement strand
TCGGGCAGGAACATGTTCTTCTCGGGGTCGAAGAACTGCTCGATGGTGCGGGTCTCGATCAGGCCGTTGGCCTTGAGGGCGCGGTAGATGTCCTGGGCCAGCTGGTGGTTCTCGGGGCCATCGGTGCTGTGCCAGTTGTCGAAGGCGATGTGGAAGCCGTCCAGGTAGGGCTTGCGGCCGGCGGCGATGTCGGCCACGAACTGCTGCGGCGTCTTGCCGGCCTTTTCGGCCGCGATCATGATGGGCGCGCCGTGCGCGTCGTCGGCGCAGACGAAGTGCACCTCGTGTCCCTGCATGCGCTGGAACCGCACCCAGATGTCGGCCTGGATGTATTCCATGATGTGGCCGATGTGGAAGTGGCCATTGGCGTAGGGCAGGGCGGTGGTGACGAACAGGCGGCGCTGGCTCATGGCAGCTTTCTTTCGGTGGCGGCTGGGGAAAACCCCCGATTTTAGGTGGCCGATGCCCTCATGGGGGCTGGGTGAATGGGGCCGGGTCCGGGCGGCGGGTAGACTTCGGGCCAAATTCCACGATTCCCGTTCCGTCCCACAGGAGACCCGCTTCCATGGCCGTCGATTCCCAAGCCCTGCTCCAAGCCCTGCAGGCCGTCACCGACCCGAACACCGGCAAGGACTTCGTGTCCACCAAGGCACTGAAGAATCTGCAGGTGCAGGATGGGGATGTGTCCTTCGACGTCGAGCTGGGTTATCCGGCCAAGAGCCAGATTCCGGCACTGCGGCGGGCCCTGATCGCTGCCGCCAAGGATGTGCCGGGTGTGGAGAACGTGTCCGTCAACCTGCAAAGCCGCATCATTGCCCATGCCGTACAGCGGGGTGTGCAGCTGCTGCCCAACGTGAAGAACATCGTGGCCGTGGCCTCGGGCAAGGGGGGTGTGGGCAAGAGCACCACCACAGTCAACCTGGCGCTGGCGCTGGCCGCCGAAGGCGCGCGGGTCGGCATCCTGGATGCCGACATCTATGGACCGAGTCAGCCCATGATGATGGGCATCGAGGGCCGGCCGGAGAGCAGTGACGGCAAGACCATGGAGCCGCTGGAGAACTACGGCGTGCAGGTGATCTCGATCGGCTTTCTGGTGGACAAGGACGAGGCCATGATCTGGCGTGGCCCGATGGCCACACAGGCGCTGGAGCAGTTGCTGCGCCAGACCAACTGGAAGGACCTGGATTACCTGCTGGTGGACATGCCGCCGGGCACCGGCGACATCCAGCTGACCCTGAGCCAGCGTGTGCCCATGACCGGTTCGGTGATCGTGACCACGCCACAGGACATTGCGCTGCTGGACGCGCGCAAAGGCATCAAGATGTTCGACAAGGTGGGGGTGCCCATTCTGGGCATCGTGGAGAACATGGCGGTCTACTGCTGTCCCAATTGCGGTCATGTGGAGCACATCTTCGGCGCCGACGGCGGCAAGAACATGGCGGCCGAGGTGGGCACCGATTACCTGGGGTCCTTGCCGCTGAACATGTCGATCCGTGTGCAGGCCGACAGTGGCATGCCCAGTGTGGTGGCCGACCCCGAGGGCGAGATTGCCAACATCTACAAGACCGTGGCGCGCCAGGTGGCGATCAAGATCGCGGCCAAGGCCAAGGACTTCTCCAGCAAGTTCCCGAGCATCAAGATCTCCAAGGACACCTGAGCCCGGACCGGGTTCACTCCTCGGTCATGGCGGTGCGGTACTTGTCCAGCAGTGGGCGCAACAGGTAGTTGATGAGGGAGCGCTCACCGGTGCGAACGAAGATTTCGACCGGCATGCCCGGTCTGGCCTGCAGGTCGCGCAGCATGGCCACGCCTTCGGGTGTGGCCTGCGCCTGCATGCGGTAATGGGCCAGGCCGGTTTTTTCGTCCACCGTGGTGTCGGGTGAAACCTGCGTGACGGTGCCGGGGATTCTGGGCGTGGTGTTCTGGTTGAAGGCTGAAATGGACACCTCGACCGGCAGCGATATCCTGACCGAGTCGATGGCCGTCACCGGGATCTGACCCTCGATGATCAGGGGCATGTGGGTGGGCACGATGTCCATCAGCCGCTGCCCTCCGCTGACCACACCGCCTTCGGTGAACACGTTCAGGTGGGTGACGATGCCGTCCACCGGCGCCCTGATGTCGGCCAGGGCGACCTCGTGTTCCAGGCTCTGGAGCCGGGTTTCGAGTGTTCGCACTTCCTTCTGGACTTCAGCGAGGGTGGTGCCCACCTCTTTCTGGAACTCCTGCTCGCGCTGTTGCCGGCGTTGCCGAAGTTCGGCTATCTGCCGCAGATTGCGACCGAGGTTGCCATTGTCTTCGGCCAGGCTGGCCGTGATCTGGGCATGTTCGCGCTCCATCTCCAGCAGGCGGGCCCGCGGGTAGAAGCCATCGCGGGTCAGTCCCCTGACCCCGTCCAGCTGTTGGTTCAGCAGGTTCAGCTGCTGTTCGCGCGATTGCCGTGACTGCTCCAGCCCGCGGTTGACCGCCATGAGACCTTCAATGTTTTCCTCGATGGCGCCCAGCTCGCTCTGCAAGGCCATGCGCCGTGCCTTCTGCAAGCGCAGTTGCACGTCGCTGGCGATGGCATCGGGCACGGTGGCTGATGTGTCTGCCTGAGCGGTGACCCGGGCCGGCAGACCCGATCGTTCGTTCTGCAGCCGGGTCAACGCTGCCTGTGCGGTCTGCAATTGCAGGCGCGTGATGTCGGCGTTGGCGCGCAGCTGAACACTGTTGAGTCGCAGCAGGACCTGGCCGGCCTGGACCGTCTCGCCTTCCCGGACCAGAATGGCATCCACCGTGCCGCCAGTCTGGTGCTGGACGGTCTTGCGGTGGCCGGCCACGGTGAGGGTGCCGCTCAGTGGCACCCCCTGGTCCAGCGGGGCAAGCGCCGACCAGGCCAGCAATGTGCCGAACCCGATGGTCAGCAGCCACCACCCGGCCCGCACAAAGCGACCCGGATCGGCGCGCGAGATCAGGAAGCTGTCCGGTTGGCGAGCGGCGGATGCGTCACTGGCACTGTTCATGCGGCGTCCGCCTGAGGTGGGGTGGGTAGCGAAGTGACCGTGGGTGCGTGGTCCTCGTCCGACCGGTCGTGCGGTCTGACCGCACGGGCCGGTCGGCGGTCGGTGCCAGCCCGTGCCTGCGCGCGCAGCTGGGACATGACGGCCTCCGTCGGGCCATACAGGTGCGTGCAGCCGTCTCGCAGCAGCAGCATCTTGTGGGTGGCGGTGATGACACTGGTCCTGTGGCTGATGATGACCACCGACCGGCCGCTGCCGCTGAACGACCTGATGGCGTCGACCAGCGCCTTTTCGCCGGCGTCGTCCAGATTGGAGTTGGGCTCGTCCAGCACCAGCAGCGAGGGGTTGCCGTAGATGGCACGGGCCAGGCCCAGGCGCTGGCGCTGCCCGCCTGACAGGCCGCTGCCCCCGTCGCCCAGCACGGTCTCGTAGCCCTTGGGCAGACGCAGGATCATTTCATGCACGCCGCTGCGTTGGGCTGCCTCGATCACCTGCTCGGGCTCGACTGTCCCGAACCGGGCGATGTTTTCGCCGATGGTGCCGGCAAACAGCTGCACGTCCTGGGGCAGATAGCCCAGGTGCGGACCCAGCGCATCGCGGTTCCACTGCCGCAGATCGGCACCGTCGATGCGCACCGTGCCTTCCGAGGGTTCCCACACGCCCATGATGACGCGTGCCAGGGTCGACTTGCCCGAACCGCTGGGCCCGATCACGCCCAGAACCTCACCGGGTTCAAGGTCGAGGTTGACCTGCCGCAGCGTGGGCGCCACCACGCCCGGTGGTGCGGCTGTGACACCCTGCAGTTGCAGGCGCCCCTGTGGCGCCGGCAGTGGCATGACAACGGGCCGGGGTGGATGGTCCTCCAGCAGCTCGGTCAGGCGCTCGTAGGCACTGCGCGCTGCCGACCATTGGCGCCAGGCGCCGATGAGCTGGTCCACCGGTGCGAGCGCCCGGCCAACGAGGATGGAGCCGACCATCATCATGCCGGGGGTGATCCGCTCTTCAAGCGCGAGGACGGCGCCCAGGCCCAGGATGAGGGACTGGGTGGCGGCCCGGGCGAACTTGCTGGCGTTTTGCAGTGTGGCCGCCCGATCGCTGGCGCGTGACTGCAGCGCCAGGAATTGGCCGTGCGTCTGTGACCAGCGTGCCATGAGTTGCGGCAGCATGCCCATGGCCTCGATGACCTCGGCATTGCGCAGGTTGTTGGTGGCCTGGTTGGACGACTGGACGGCCACCGCATTGGCCTGTGCCAGGGGCTGTCGGGTGGTCCATTCGTTGGCCCAGGCCAGGATCACCAGGACCGAGGCGGCGGCCATGGCGAAGAGGCCCAGTATCCAGTCGAAGAAAAAGATCATGACCAGGTAGATCGGAAACCAGGGCGCATCGAGGAAGGCGAACAGGCCTTGGCCGGTGAGGAACTGGCGCACGCTGGTCAGGTCGTTGAGTGCCTGGCCGGCATTGCCTCCGGCACGTCTGAGGTTCTGCTGGAACGAGGCGGTGTAGATGCGCTGGCTCAGGCGGGCGTCCATCTGTTCCCCCAGCCGGATCAGCGTGAAGCCTCTGATGAACTCCAGCCCATGTGTGATGACGTAGGTGGCCAGCACCATGAGGGTCAGCATCAGCAGCGTGGTTTCGTTGCGGCTGGTCAGCACCCGGTCAAAGACCTGAAGCATGTAGATCGATGGCGCCAGCATCAGCAGGTTGATGACCGCACTGAAGACACCGACGTGTCGAAACGTCGCGCGAAATTCGTCCAGCAGCTGGCCGAGTTCACTGTCGGAAGTCTTGAACAGGGGCGTCATTCGGTGGGCGTGATCGGTGGTGCAGGACCTGGGTGAATCGTGAATTTGTTCGCGAACGGACACCCGGCGCAATTCCCGGGATGACAGGCCATAGCGTGCCCTGGATTGCATTTGGCTAGGCGCGGAGGAATGCCCCAATAAGGGCGTTCTTTCGGCTTATGCCTGCGGCGTGCTTGCCTACGATGAACCGCCAGTCTCCCCAAAAGCGCCTCAGGTCCGCTCAGGCGGTCAAGTTGCAGCAAGGGATGCCGATCTGAAGCAGATGACGCAAAAAGGGCCTTGCCGGTCTGAGCCACCTGCCAGGTCACGTGTGACAAATTCAACATTGAGGTGAACCATGCCAAGTCTTATCACGGGAATGTCGACGGCGGAGATTGCTGCGCTGACCACAGACCAGATCGCCGCCCTGACCACCGAAGACATCGCGGCGTTCACCACGACGCAGATCCGGGCCCTGACCACGGACCAGATGCCGGCGTTTGCCACCGCCAGCATCGAAGCGTTCTCGACCAGCCAGTTCCCGGCCTTCACCTCGTCCCAGTTGTCGGCGCTGTCCACAGCGCAGGTGGCGTCGATCGAGACGGCCGACGTGGCCAGGATCGCCAGTCTGGCCATCAGGGGCCTGAGCAGTGAACAGTTGTCCGCCTTCAGTTCGGATCAGGTGGGGGCGCTGACCTCGTCACAGGTGGGTGCACTGTCGACCGATCAGATCGTCGGCATTGAGGCAGCCGACATCAGCGCGCTGGGCACGCTGGCGCTCAGGGGGCTCAACAGTGGCCTGGTCACCGCCCTGACGACCGAGCAGGTCGCTGCGTTGACGTCGACCCAGCTGGGTGCCTTGTCCCTGTCCCAGGTGGCCACGCTGGAGACCGCCGATGTGGCGGCACTGAGCACGGATGCACTGGCGGGGCTGACCACCGCGCAGGTGGTGAACCTGTCGACAGCGCAGGTGGCCGCACTGACCACATCGCAGATTGCAGCACTGACGTCGGCCCAGGTGCGGGCCATTGCCACCAACGATCTCCAGGTGCTGTCGACCGCCCAGATCGAAGCCCTGTCGGCAAGCCAGCTGGAGGGTGTGACCGCCTCGCAGGCGCAGGCTCTTTCGACCGCACAGCTGGCCGCCCTGGGAACCGACATTTCAGGCCTGGGCACGCAGGCCATCGGTGGCCTGAGCACCGCGCAGATCGCCTCGCTGGGCACGGAACAGGCGGCTGCACTGACGTCCACGCAGGTGGCCCGGCTCTCATCGACGCAACTGGCGGCGGTGAGCAACACCAACCTGGCCAGTCTGTCGACCGACGCCGTGGCCGGATTGACGACGGCGCAGATCGTGGCGCTGTCATCGAGCCAGCTCGGTGCCTTGACCACCGGACAGATTGGCGCGCTGACCACCGCCCAGGTGGCTGCGATTGCGACCAATGACCTGGCCGGATTGACGACAGCGCAGATCGAGGCCTTCAGCGCGGACCAGATCGGGGCACTGACGTCTTCGCAGCTGTCCCGGCTTTCGCTTCCCCAGTTGGCCGCCATTGAGGTGGCCGACTTTGACGACATCGAAACCAGTGCCATTCGTGGCCTGACGACGGCTCAGGTGGCGGCCCTGACCACCGCCCAGGCGGGTG
>SBFU01000062.1 GCA_006227785.1 Burkholderiales bacterium | reverse complement strand
CCATTAAACGGATTGGGGTTGAAAAAGGGCACCGGGGTGCCTGTGGGTGAGAACGATCGATGGGTGGCTCAGGAACAGGACACCTCGGCCTGCTCAACCAGCCGCCGCATGTCGGCCAAGGCCTTGTCGAGTGAGAGCTGGTAGAAGTTCTCACGCGACACCCGGTCCATCCCGATCAGCCCGGCCTGCAACAGCACCTTCAGGTGATGCGATATGGCCGGGCGCGACAGCGGCATCCGTTCGGCGATCTGGGTCACGTTCAGCCGCTCCTGCTGCGCCAGCAGCATCACGATGTCCTGGCGATAGCGGTCGCCCAGGGCATTGAAGACCGGGGCACAGGCACGGAAACTGCGCTCCACGTCTTCCAGCGTGGCGGGGGCGAGGTCGGCAGACATGGTCACGTCAAAAATGGCTTACGTTCATAAGATCAAACAGATGAACAGATTATGCCAGCCTCATGATGCACCGTCAAGCGCTTCGTTCAGGTTGTCGGGGGTGCCCTGCGGTGGACCGGTGCCTCACTCCACCGTCACGCTCTTGGCGAGGTTCCTCGGCTTGTCCACGTCCGTGCCTTTGGCCAGGGCGGTGTGGTAGGCCAGCAGCTGCAGCGGCACCACGTGAAGAATGGGTGAGAGCGCACCGTAGTGCTCGGGCATGCGGATGACATGGATGCCTTCGCTGCTGCCGATGCGGGTATCGGCGTCGGCCAGCACGTACAACACGCCACCGCGCGCGCGCACTTCCTGCATGTTGCTCTTGAGCTTTTCCAGCAGCGCGTCGTTGGGCGCCACCGTCACCACCGGCATGGCGCTGGTGACCAGGGCCAGCGGGCCATGCTTGAGTTCACCGGCCGGGTAGGCCTCGGCGTGGATGTAGCTGATTTCCTTGAGCTTGAGCGCGCCTTCCAGCGCAATCGGGTAGTGCAGGCCACGTCCCAGGAACAAGGCGTTTTCCATGCGGGCAAAGTCCTCGGCCCAGCTGATCACCTGGGGTTCGAGCGCCAGCACCGCCTGCAACGCCACCGGCAGGTGGCGCATCTCCCTGATGTGCCTGGCCTCCTGATCGTCGGACAGGTGCCCGCGCACCTGCGCCAGCGCCAGCGTCAGCAGGAACAGGCCGGCCAGTTGGGTGGTGAAGGCCTTGGTCGAAGCCACACCGATCTCCACCCCGGCGCGCGTGATGTAGGCCAGCTTGCATTCGCGCACCATGGCGCTGGTGGCCACATTGCAGATGGTCAGCGTCTGCGTCATGCCCTGCCCCTGGGCGTGGCGCAGGGCGGCCAGCGTGTCGGCCGTTTCACCGCTCTGGCTGATGGTCACCACCAGGGTACGCGGGTTGGGCACGCTGGTGCGGTAGCGGTACTCGCTGGCCACCTCGACCTGGGTGGGAATGCGCGCCATGGATTCGAGCCAGTACTTGGCCGCGCAACCGCTGTAGTAGCTGGTGCCGCAGGCCAGGATCAGCACCTGGTCGATGTCCTTGAACACCCGGTAGGCACCATCGCCGAACAGCTCGGGCGTGATGCCTTCAATGCCCTCCAGCGTGTCGGCGATCGCCCGGGGCTGCTCGAAGATCTCCTTCTGCATGTAATGCCGATAGGGTCCCAGCTCGGCTGCGCCACTGTGGGCGTGCACTGTGCGCACCGGCCGGTCGGCAGCGTCGTGGCTGCGGCCATTGGCGTCTGTGATCCAGTAGCGCCCCAGTTGCAGGTCAATCAGGTCGCCCTCTTCCAGGTAGACGATCTGGTCGGTCACACCGGCCAGGGCCATGGCGTCGCTGGCCAGGAAGTGCTCGCCCCCGCTCTGTCCGTCCACCGAGCCAACCCCGAGCACCAGCGGCGAGCCGGCCCGGGCACCCACCACGCGGTGTGGCTCGTCCTTGTGAAACACCGCCAGCGCATAGGCACCGTGCAACCGCGACACCGCCGATTGCAGGGCCGCAAAGATGTCGCCGTCGTAATGCGCGTCGATCAGGTGGGCAATGACCTCGGTGTCGGTCTGGCTCTCGAACACATAGCCCCGTGACTGCAGCTCCGAGCGCAATTCGTCGTGGTTTTCGATGATGCCGTTGTGCACCAGGGCCACCCGGCCGGCCGCGCCGGCCACTGCTCCAGGTCCGTGGCTGAAATGCGGATGCGCGTTGTGGACCGCCGGCGCACCGTGGGTGGCCCAACGGGTGTGGGCGATGCCGGTACCGCTGGCCAGGTGCCCTTGTTCAATCTGTTCAGCCAGCTCGGCCACCCGCGCCGTGCTGCGCGCGCGCTGCAGCCCGTCCACATGCACGGCCACGCCGCACGAGTCGTAGCCCCGGTACTCCAGCCGCTGCAAGCCTTGCACCAGCACAGGAACGATGTCACGGCTGGATACGCCGGCGACGATGCCACACATGGGAACTCCTTCAGATGGACACCTTGGACCGGCAGATCCGGTCACGGACGACCACAATGCTAGGAGAAGCCAGATGAAATTTATGGTCTATTTCTATCATTCATCGGCGCATAATTTCATGTCTCGGTTCACGTGCATGATCTTTGCAAAAACATATTCGCCATGAATGATTCAACCATAGACGAAGCAGACCGGCGCCTGCTGGAACTGCTGCAGGCCGACGCCTCCCGCAGCAACCAGGCGCTCGCCGAAGCGGCGCATCTCTCTGCCGCCACCTGCCTGCGACGGGTGCGGCGTCTGCGTCAGCTTGGCCTGATCGAGCGCGAAGTGGCCCTCCTCAACCCGGAGCGCCTGGCCGCAGCCATCGGGCACGGGCTGACTGCCCTGGTGGAGTTGACCCTCGATCGCCAGGGCAGCGAACACCTGGATGCCCTCGAGCAGCGGCTGGTCGCCGAGCCGGCGGTCCAACAGTGCTACCGGGTAAGTCCAGGGCCAGACTTCGTGCTGGTGGTCCATGTGCCAGACATGCCGGCCTACCTTGATCTGTCGCGCCGCCTCTTCACCGCCGACCTGAACGTGAGAAATGTAAAAGCTTACTTCAACACCAAACGCAGCAAGTTCGAGCCACGTCTTCCGCTGGCCCGATAAGTCACCCGTCGACCCCATCCGCCTTTGCAGATGACCAGCTCCACCGCCGGTCGCCGGGCGGCCGAAAAAGCATGCTTTGGTCATAAATCACACGTTTCGGGTATGGACTTTTCGTTGCCAAAGTCGGTAGGCTTACGGGTCGCAGTTCCAACGATCCATCCCGTCTGACACCCGAGGCGCGACGCCGGCGTCCAGGTTCCCACAAGGAGGTTTCATGTTGCCCACCCTGATCGCTTTGGCGACCGCCCTGGTGCTGGTCGGGCTTGGCGTCTGGCTCTACCGGCGCTACCGGCGCACCCCCTCCGGCCGTGACGACCGCTACACGCCTGAGCGCATCCTGACCACCGAGCAGGTGCACATGCTGGACTATCTGCAGGACACCTTCCCGGGGCAGGTGGTTCTGCCCAACATGCTGCTCAAGGACATGCTGTCCATCCGCAGCGCCGGTGACCGCCAGAAAGCCGAAGATCGCCTGCGCCGCCAGAAGGTGGATTTTGTCGTCTGCGGCGAAGATGGCCGCCCCATGTTCGCCTTCGATATCGAGCAGTACCACCTGAGCAACGCCAAGGCCAAGGCGCACCAGGTCAAGATGAAGAACCGCATCCTGAAGTCCGCCGGTGTGCGCTTCGTCTTCCTGAAAAACGGCATCCACCGCATGCCCTCGCCGGCCGAGTTCCGCAAGCAGCTCAACCTGGCCGAACTGCCCCGGCCCAAGGCCAAGGAAGACGACGAACGACAGAGCGTGCGCCAGCAACTGGAGTCGCAGATGTCGGACTTCGACAAGCTGTACCCGGCCACCGGCTTCAGCGACTCCGAGGTCATGGGCCTCAGCGGCCTGATGGACCTCGAGCGCAAAGGCCGCCTCACCGGGCTGGGTTCACCGGCCCATCACGGCAGCGCTGGCGGCAACTCCGGCTACAACGGCTTCAGCGAAACCCGGCACTGAGCGGTGCCCGGGCTTCCGGGCGTGCGTCAGCCGGCCTTCTTGGTCGGACGCTGCCAGCCGGGCACGGTGAACCCCTTGCCCCGCACCACCGACAACGCGCCCGCTGGCGCGTCCTTGGTGATGACCGACCCGGCACCCACGGTGCCACCAGCCCCGATGGTCACCGGTGCCACCAGGACGCTGTTGCTGCCCACATGCACATCGGCCTCGATCACCGTCCGGTGCTTGTTGGCTCCGTCGTAGTTGGCGGTGATGCTGCCCGCGCCGTAGTTCACGCGTTCCCCCACGGTCGCGTCACCCAGGTAGGCCAGGTGGTTGGCCTTGGCGCCGTCGGCCAGGGTGCTGTTCTTGACCTCGACAAAATTGCCAATGTGCACCTCGGCGCCCAGACGGGCACCGGGGCGCAGACGGGCAAACGGCCCCACCAGTGAACCGGCCCCGACCGTCACCCCAGCCTTCTCGCCTTCAATATGGGTGAACGGGTGGACGACCACCCCGTCCCCAATGCGGGCGTTGGCCACCACGCAGTGGGCACCGATGCGCACCCCCTGGCCCAGCTCGACCACGCCTTCGAACACGCAGTTGACATCGATCTCGACATCCTGCCCGCACACCAGCTGACCACGCACATCCAGCCGGGCCGGGTCGGCCAGGCGCACCCCTTCGGCCATCAGCCGCTCGGCCACGCGGCGCTGGAAGGCCCGCTCCAGCTCGGCCAACTGCTGCGGGCTGTTAACGCCCGCCACCTGGACCTCGTCGCGGGTGACAATGGCCTTCACCGGCTGCCCGTCTGCCACCGCATGGCGCACCACATCGGTCAGGTAGTACTCGCCCTGGGCGTTGTCCTTGGTCAGCCGGGCCAGCCAGTTCTTGAGCAGCTTCGCCGGCGCCGCCATGACGCCGCTGTACCACTCGGTGATGCTTCGCTGGCCTTCGTCCGCGTCCTTGAACTCGACAATCGCCTGCACGGCACCGTCGGAGGTACGCACCACCCGGCCATAGCTGCCGGCATCGCGCCCCGTGTCCACACTGAGCAGGGCCAGATGGCGGTCATTGCAGGCCTGCAGAAGGTCATTCAGCGTCTGAGGTTCGATCAGCGGCACATCGCCGTTGAGCACCAGCACCACGCCGTCGTCGGGCAGTACCGGCACCGCCTGCTGGACGGCGTGTCCGGTGCCCAGCTGGGGCTCCTGCCGCACATAACGCAGCTGCAAGGTGGCGCCGTCTTGCGTAGCGGACGCCGACAGTCCGGCCTCGACCAGTTCGGCGCCATGGCCGGTGATCACCACGACCGAGCGGGCCGATAACCGCGCTGCACAGTCGATCACGTGCTGGGCCAGTGCACGCCCGCCCAAACGGTGCAACACTTTCGGGCGAAGGCTTTTCATGCGCGTGCCTTTTCCGGCCGCCATCACCACCACGTCCACAGGGAATGTCATGAGCACCTCGTTCGGGAAAACCGGTCCCGGTGTCGTCACCAGGGACTCGCAGCCGGGCATTATCGCCCGGGGTGTGGCGCTGCTGCTGCTTGGTCTGCTGACGATCACGCTGCTGGGCGCCTGCAGTGCGGCACGGCTGGCCTACAACCAGGCGCCGACCCTGACCTACTGGTGGGTGGATGGCCATGTCGACCTGGCCAATGGCCAGTCCGAGCCGGTGCGCCAGGACATCGACCGCTTCTTTGCCTGGCACCGCAGCGAGGCCCTGCCCGCCTACATCGGGCTGCTGCAGTCCTGGCAGGCCATGGCCACGACCGACCTGGATGCAGATCAGGTCTGCCGGCAGTTCCAGGTCATCCGAGGCCACATCGACACCGCCGCCGGGCGAACCGTGGCGCCACTGGCCAGGCTGGCGCTGTCCCTGAGCACCGACCAGATCGACCACCAGCGGCGACACCAGGCGAAATCCAACCAGGGCTTTGAAAAAGACTTCATGCAGGGTGACGAGGACCAGCGCCTGAGCAAGCGACTGACCCGAACCATCGACCGCAGCGAGCGGATTTACGGCCGCCTGAGCCCCGAGCAGCGCGAACTGGTGCGCACCTGGCTGCAGCGCTCGCCCTGGGATCCTGCCCGCACCCTGGCCGAGCGGCAGCGCCGGCAGACCGACCTGCTGCAGACGGTGCAACAAGCGCAGGCCAACCCGGCCCAGGCCGAGGCGCTGGTGGCTGCCCACATCCGGCGAATCGGCCAGTCACCCACACCGGGCTACGAGGCCTACAGCCAGTCCATGATCCGCCACGGGTGCGAACAGTTCGCCGCCCTGCACAACAGCATGAGTCCTCAGCAGCGCGAGCAGGCCTTGCGCACGCTCAAGGGCTACGAAGAAGACCTCAAGGCCCTGGTGGGACCTGCCTGAGAGCCGACAGGCGCCGGGTGGCTTCAGAACAGAGAGCCGGCCAGCACACCCTTTGCCCCCTGCGCCTACGGCAGGGCAATGGATACGAACTGCCG
>SBFU01000348.1 GCA_006227785.1 Burkholderiales bacterium | reverse complement strand
AAGTCGGGTGGCTTGCGCCAGCGTGAGCGGGCCCAGGGCCAGATGCCGGCCAGGGCGCGGAACAGCGTCGACTTGCCGCTGCCTGAAGGACCCCGGATCAGCACCGAATCACCGGCCTTCAGGGCCAGCCCGTCGGCCTGCATCAGCGGCTGGCCGCCCGGCAAGGCCAGCGCCACCTCGTCCAGCCACAGCGTGTCCTTGTCGCCCGGGGTGGCGCTGTCCGTGCGCGGCTGCTGCAGCGCCTGGAAGCTTTCCTCGAAGCTGGTGATGCGGTCGGTCGTGGCGCGCCAGCTGGCCAGCCGGTCGTAGTTGTCCACGAACCAGGACAGCGAGTCCTGCACCCGGCCGAAGGCCGAGGCAATCTGCATCAGCTCGCCCAGCTGGATCGCGCCGCTGAAGAAACGCGGTGCGGCCACGATGAACGGAAACACCACCGCCGCCTGACCGAAGCCCACGGTGAACCAGGTCAGGCGCTTCTGCGCGCGGATCAACTGCAGGTAGTTGCCCAGCAACTGGTCGAAACGCCCGCCCAGGTGGCGCCGTTCCACCGGCTCGCCCCGGTCCAGCGCGATCGACTCGCTGTATTCGCGCACCCGGACCAGATGGTGCCGGTAGTCGGCCTCGAAGCGCTGCTGGCGGAAATTCAGCCCGATCAGCGGACGCCCGATGTAGTGGGTGATGATGCTGCCGGCCACGCAGTACACCACCGCCATCCACACCATGAAGCCCGGAATCACATAGTCGCTGCCGTTGAAGCTGAAGGCAAAACTGCCGGACAACGTCCACAGGATGCCGACAAAGCTCACCAGCGTCACCACCGCGTTGAGCAGGCCCATCGACAGGCTCACCGAGTAGCTGGTGAACAGGTTCATGTCCTCGGCCAGACGCTGGTCCGGGTTGTCCGGCGGCGCATCCGCGTCCTTGGCAAAACGCGTGAGCTCCAGCTGGTAGAAGGCCTTGTCGGCCAGCCAGCGGTCCATGTACTGGCCCGTCATCCAGGCCCGCCAGCGCATCTCCAGCAGCTGGGTCAGGTACAACCGGTAGACCGCAATCACGATGAAGCCGAAGGCCAGGTAGGTGAACCGTCCCAGCTCACGCCAGAACACCGGCGCATCGCGGTTCTGCAATGCGTCGTAGAACACCCGGTTCCACTCATTGATCAGCACCAGCATGTAGACCGCGCCCAGGTTGAGCAGCACGATGGCAGCCAGCAGGGCGCGTGCCTTCCACTTCTCTTCGGACGAAAAGTAGGGCAGGGACAGCCGGCCCACCTTGCCGGCGAAATGGCGGAAGCTTCGGAATTTGTCGATCAGGCTCATGGCGTCAACCGTTGGCAATACCGCTGGCCACATGGCCGGCCGGCACATGCTGCGCCGCCGATTCGATGTGACCTGTCTGGTCGTCGAAGAAGAAATCCGGTTCGAACTCGCGCAGGAACTCGCCCTTGGGCAAGCCGCCCAGGAACATCGCTTCGTCCACCTCGATGTTCCAGTTCATCAGCGTGCGAATGGCCCGCTCGTGGGCGGGCGCACTGCGCGCCGTCACCAGGGCGGTGCGCACGCGCATGCTGCTGGTGCCCTCGGCCTGCAGCCGGTGCAGCGCTTCCAGCAGCGGCTTGAACGGTCCCTCGGCCAGGGGAAGGGCGGCCTTGCTCGCCTCGTGCTGCTGGAAGGCGCTGAGCCCCTCGCTCTGGAACACCCGCTCGGCTTCGTCTGAAAACAGCACCGCGTCTCCGTCAAAGGCAATGCGCACCTCGTGCGGGTGGGCATCGCTGGCGCGAACCGAGTGCGGATAGACCTGCGCGGCCGGTACCCCGGCCGCCAGCGCAGCGCGCACATCGGCCAGGTGGGTCGACAGGAACAGGTTGGCCCGCAGCGGTCGCAGGTAGCGCCAGGGCGGCTGACCGCGCGTGAACGAGCCGCGCTGGATCGGCAGGCCGTAGTGCTGGGCCGAGCGGAACACGCGCATGCCCGACACGGGGTCGTTGCGCGAGAGGATCACCACCTCCACCCGCTGGGCCTGCGCATCGTTGAAGGCCAGCAGCTTGTGCACCAGCGAAAACGCCACACCGGGCGGCGCCGGCTGGTCCAGCCGGTCCAGCTGCAGCTTCATGTAGGCCCGGTCGTCCCCGGTCTCGAAGACCCGGTTCTCTTCCTCGAAGTCAAACAGCGCCCGCGAAGAAATCGCCACCACCAACCGACCATCCAGCGTCACCGGCATGTTTCGTCTCCTGAACAAGAAAACCCGGTCATGATGCCGGTACCCGAACAATCCGGCGCAAATCTGACATCTTTGGGGCGAAGCAGCCCTTCAAGGACGCGGCGGATCCGGCTTTGCCGGTCTGCTCGCGTCGCCCCCTGGAGGGGGTGACGTGCCAAAGGCACGGCGCGGGGGTGGTCACGTGACCAGCTGGTTGAGCTGGATGATCGGCATCAGCACAGCCAGCACGATCAGCATCACGATCAGGCCCATGCCCACGATCAGCAAGGGCTCCAGCACCGTGGCCATGTGCATGGCCCGCCGCTGCACCTCGGCGCTGAGCTGGCCGGCGGCGCGCCCCAGCATGGCCGGCAGCTGTCCGGTCTGCTCGCCCAGGCGGGCAAACATCGACACCAGCGGCGGAAAGCGCTTCTTGCTGGCCAGGGCCGAAGCCAGCGGGGCGCCTTCCCGAACCAGCACCAGCGCATCGAGCGCATCGGCCCGCATGGCCCGGTTCGACAGGGTTTCAGCCGCCGTTTGCAGGGCCTTGAGAATCGGCACCCCGGCGCCGGTCAGCATCGACAGCGTCGCGGCAAAGCGGGCCGCGTTATAGCCCCTGGACAGCCGGCCCACCAGCGGCAGCCGCAGCCAGCCGGCGTCCATGCGTTCGCGCAACGCCGGCTGGCGACGCGCCAGCGCCACCCCCACCCCACAGGCCAGCAGCAGCCCCAGCAGCCACCAGCCCTGGTTGCGCACGAAATCGCTCAGGGCCATCATCATCACCGTCAGCACCGGCAACGCCTGCTTGCTGCCGGCAAACACCCCGGCTACCTGGGGCACCACATAGGACACCAGGAACACCACGATCACCACCGCCACCACAGTCACGATCGCCGGGTAGAGCGAGGCCGCCACCAGCTTGTTCTTGAGCTCCTGGCGCGCTTCCAGGTCGTCCGCCAGCCGCTCCAGCACGGTGCCCAGTTGCCCGCTCTGCTCACCTGCGGCAATCACTGCGGTGTAGCCTTCGTCGAACTCGCGGCGGTGCTGGGCCAGGGCCCGGGCAAACGGCGCCCCGGCATTGACCTCCGAGCGCAGCGACGCCAGCAGGTTGCGCTGGCGTTCTTCCTCAGCCTCCTCGGTCAGCGCCGACAGCGCCCGCTCCAGCGGCAGGCCTGCGGCCACCAGGCCGGCCAGCTGGCGCGTCCAGACCGCCAGTCCGGTGGTGCTGAAGACATGCCCACCCCATAACGTGACGTTCAGCCCCTTGCCAGTGTCACCGGCCCCACCCACCGCCGGTTCGACCGACAAGGGCACCAGCGCGCGCGCCCGCAGCATGCCGCGCGCCGCCCGCGCCGTGTCGGCATCGATCAGGCCCTTCTGCGTGGCGCCCTTGGCATCCAGCGCTTCAAACGTGTAGGCCGGCATGGATCAGTCCCGGGTGACGCTCATCACCTCGGCCAGCGAGGTCACCCCCGCGTCCACCAGGCGCTGGCCATCCTCTCGCATGGTGCGCAGGCCGCCCGCCGCCGCGGCCACCGCCAGCTCGCTTTCGGCGGCCCGGTTGTGCACCAGCTCGCGCACGCGCTCGTCGGCCACCATCATCTCGTAAATGCCGGTGCGCCCCTTGTAGCCGCTGTGGTTGCAGTGCTTGCAGCCGACCGGTTGCCATTGCCCGTTTTCATCCTGGCGCCGGCAGTGCGGGCACAGGCGGCGCACCAGGCGCTGGGCCAGCACGCCGAGCAGGCTGGATGACAGCAGGAAGGGCTCCACGCCCATGTCGGTCAGGCGGGTCACGGCACTGGGGGCATCGTTGGTGTGCAGCGTGGCCAGCACCAGGTGACCGGTCAATGAGGCCTGGATCGCGATCTGCGCGGTTTCGAAATCGCGGATCTCGCCGATCATGATGACGTCCGGGTCCTGGCGCAGGATGGCCCGCAGGGCCTTGGCAAAGCTCAGGTCGATCTTCGCGTTGACCTGCGTCTGGCCAATGCCCGGCAGTTCATACTCGATCGGGTCTTCGACCGTCATGATGTTCAGCGTGCTGGCGTCCAGCCGCTGAAGGGCGGCGTACAAGGTGGTCGTCTTGCCCGAGCCGGTCGGCCCCGTCACCAGAATGATGCCGTGCGGCTGGCGGATCAGGCGCTCGAAGCGCGCCAGCACATCGCCCTCCATGCCCACCGCCTCCAGGTTGAGCTTGCTCTCGCTCTTGTCCAGCAGACGCAGCACCGCCCGCTCGCCGTGGGCGCTGGGCAGCGTCGACACGCGCACATCCACTGCCCGCGTCCCGATGCGCAGGCTGATGCGGCCATCCTGTGGCAGGCGTTTTTCCGAGATGTCGAGCTCGGCCATGATCTTCAGACGGGAGATCAGGGCCGCGTGCAGCGCCCGGTTCGGCTGGACCACCTCGCGCAGCGTCCCGTCCACCCGGAATCGCACACTCGAGTGGCGCTCGTAGGGCTCGATATGGATATCACTCGCACCATCGCGTGCCGCCTGCGTCAGCAGCGCGTTGAGCATGCGGATGATGGGGGCATCGTCGGCTGTCTCCAGCAAGTCCTCGATCGCGGGCAGCTCCTGCATCATGCGGCTCAGGTCGGCGTCACTCTGCACCTCGCTGACCACCGCGGCGGCGCTCGACTCGCCTTCGGCGTAGGCGGCACTGATGCGCTGGCTCAGGGGCTCGGCCGGTTCCCAGCGCAGGTGCTGGACCTCATGGCGGCGCAAAATCTCCGACAGGGCCGAGAGCCGCCGCTGGTGGGCCTGCCCGGTGGCCGCCGGGGTTTCGCAACCGGTGAGCGTCAGGGATCCGGCGTCCTCCTCCAGCAGCCACAGATGCTCACGGGCAAAGGCGTAGGGCAGGGGGTACTTCACGCCAGCACCTTCACTGCAGCATCGACTCTTCGGTCCGCACCGGCTCGATGGCCTGGGGTGTGGCTGGTGCGGGCACCTGCACCGGTGTCCCACGCGGCGGAATGACGGGCGCTTCGTTGATGCGCAAGACACTGCTGGGCGCGGGCTGGGCTTCCTTCTGGATGGCCCGCATCATCTCGTACCGGTCCAGCGACAGTGTGTGGCTTTCCCGGCTGTCGCGCAGCACGACCGGTCGCAGGAAGACCATCAGGTTGGTCTTGCGACGGTTGCGCGTTTCGCTCTTGAACAGGTTGCCCAGCACCGGGATGTCGCCCAGACCGGGCACTTTGTCGGTGTTGCCCGAGTACTCGTCCTGCAACAGGCCCCCCAGCACCACGATCTCGCCGTCGTCCACCAGCACCGTCGATTCGATGGTGCGCTTGTTGGTGATCAGGCCTGACGCCGAATTGACCGAAGAGGCCTGCACGCTGCTGACCTCCTGGTAGATCGTCATCTTGATGGTGCCGTTCTCGCTGATCTGCGGACGCACCCGCAGGGTCAGGCCCACGTCCTTGCGTTCGATGGTCTGGAACGGGTTGACCGAGCCGTCGTTGCTGCCGGTGTTGGTGAACTGACCGGTCACGAAGGGCACGTTCTGACCGATCACGATCTTGGCCTCTTCGTTGTCCAGCGTCAGCAGGTTGGGTGTCGACAGGATGTTGCCGTCGCCATTCTGCTGCAGCATGCGGGCCAGAAAGCCCAGCACATAGACCCCGTTGCGGCGCTCGGCCACGCCCAGGTTCAGACCCGGTGGGGGTGGCGTGATGTTGCCGAAGTCGCCGGTCGCCACCGGCAGGGTGTTGGTCAGGATGTTGGATGCGGCGGCGCCGAAGTTGGTGCCCATGATGCCCACCACCCGGTCGGTCAGACCACCCAGCGGACCTTGCCACTGGATGCCGAACTCCGCTGCCTTGTCGGCGTTCACCTCGGCAATCAGGCTCTCGACATAGACCTGTGCGCGACGCGAATCCAGCTGGTCGATCACGGCGCGCAACTGCCTGTAGACAGGTTCGGGCGCCGTGATGATGAGCGAATTGGTTGCCGGGTCGGCCTGGATCTGGCCACCCGTGGAAGGTTCTCCGCTGGCCGCCACCGGGGCCGTGGAACGGTCGGCGCCACCTGCTGCGGCAGCGGCACCACCTCCGGCCACCGCTGCAACCCGGGGAACTGAACCTGCGGCCACGGCAGCGCCACCTCCGCCGCCCGAACCCTGGTTGGCATCGGCTGCCAGGGCCGCACGCAACGTGGTCGCCAGCGACACGGCGTTGGCGTTCTTCAGGTACACCACATGGATGTTGCCGCTCTGCCGCTCCGAGCTCGGTCGGTCAAGCTGGACAATCAGCGAGCGG
>SBFU01000498.1 GCA_006227785.1 Burkholderiales bacterium | reverse complement strand
TGGTCAACAACGCCCAGCGCGAGCACCAGGAATTCATGAGCAGCGTCGAAGCGGTGGCGCGCGAGAACGGGTCGGTCATTTCGGCCCTGGGGCCACAGGGTTGCGCCGTGTTTCCCAGCGACGATCCTTTCACGCCGCTGTGGAACGCGCTGGCCGGGCAGCGGCGGGTGCTGCGCTTCAGCGACCGCGACCCGGCCGCCGATGTCAGGGTGCTTCAGGCGGGCTGGAACAACGGAGCCTGGGACCTGCACATCGGTCTTCCAGGTGCTGAGTTGGGCTGCCGACTGCACATTGCAGGACGGCACAACGTGCGCAACGCGCTGGCGGCCACGGCCTGTGCGCTGGCCGCCGGCGTCGAACCGGAAGCCATCGGACGGGGTCTGCAGGCTTTTGTGCCGGTGGGCGGGCGTTCTCGGGCCCACGCGCTGCGGGTGGCCGGACGCAATGTCACCCTGGTCGATGACAGCTATAACGCCAACCCCGATTCGGTGCTGGCCGCCATCGAGGTGCTGGCGGATCTGCCCGGTCCGCGTTTGCTGGTGCTGGGCGACATGGGCGAGGTGGGTGAGCAGGGCCTGGCCTTTCATCTGGAGGTGCTGCGCCATGCTCGGGCACGTGGCATCGAGTCGGTGCAGGTGTGCGGCGAATGGATGCGCCAGGCGACCGATGCCCTGGACATTGGCGAGGGCCCACGGCCCACCTGGTGGTCGGACGCCTTGCCCATGCAGGACGCCATCCGGACTGCGCTGCTGTCCGGTGGCTCGGATGCCCCGTGCAGTGTGCTGGTCAAGGGATCGAGGTTCATGAAGCTCGAACGCGTGGTGCAGGCGGTGCTGGATCTGAGTGCGACCGCCAGAGAACAACAAGGGGACAACACGCATGCTGCTTAGCCTGACCCAATGGTTGCAGGGAATGGGACCGGAGTTCGGCTTCCTGCGGGTGTTCCAGTACCTGACGTTTCGGGCCGTGATGGCCGCCATGACAGCTCTGATCGTCGGTCTGGTGGCCGGACCGTATGTCATCCGCCGCCTGGCGGCCTTGAAGATCGGTCAGCCCATCCGCGAATACGCCATGCAAACCCACCTGAGCAAGGGCGGCACACCGACCATGGGCGGGGTGCTGATCCTGTTCTCGATTGCGCTGTCGACCTTCCTCTGGTTCGACCTGGCCAACCGCTTTGTCTGGATCGTGCTGCTGGTCACGCTCGGCTTCGGCGCCATTGGCTGGGTTGACGACTGGCGCAAGGTGGTCCGCAAGGACCCCGAAGGCATGCGGTCGCGGGAGAAGTATTTCTGGCAGTCCCTGATCGGTCTGCTGGCGGCCTTCTATCTCGTGTTTGCCATCTCGGAGACCAGCAACATGAAGGTGCTGGAGCTGTTCTACGACTGGGTCGCCTCCGGTTTCACGGTGGACCTGCCGCCGCATTCGGGTCTGATGGTGCCGTTCTTCAAGGAGATCAGCTACCCGCTGGGGGTGTTCGGCTTTGTGCTGCTGACCTACCTGGTGATCGTGGGCGCCAGCAACGCGGTCAACCTGACGGACGGACTCGATGGCCTGGCCATCATGCCGGTGGTGATGGTGGGCTCCGCGCTGGGCGTCTTTGCCTATGTCACCGGCAACGTGGTCTTCTCGCGCTACCTGCTGGTGCCCTACATCCCCGGCGTCGGCGAGCTGCTGATCTTCTGTGCTGCGATGGCCGGTGCCGGTCTGGCCTTCCTGTGGTTCAACACCCATCCGGCCCAGGTTTTCATGGGCGACGTCGGTGCACTGGCCCTGGGCGGTGCCCTGGGCACCATCGCCGTGATCGTGCGCCAGGAAATCGTGCTGGCCATCATGGGCGGCATCTTTGTGGTCGAGGCGCTGTCGGTCATGCTGCAGGTCAGCTACTTCAAGTACACCAAGCGCCGCTTCGGCGTCGGTCGACGTCTCTTCCAGATGGCGCCGCTGCACCACCATTTCGAGAAAAAAGGCTGGAAGGAAACGCAGGTCGTGGTCCGCTTCTGGATCATCACCATGCTGCTCTGTCTGGTCGGTCTGTCCACCCTGAAACTGCGATGAGTCATCTGAAGGATCAGAACGTCCTCATCCTCGGCCTGGGCATCTCGGGCCTGTCGATGGCCCGCTGGTGCGCCCGCCAGGGTGCCCGCGTGACCGTCGCCGACACCCGGGCGGCCCCGCCCCAGCGCGCCGCCCTGGACACCGAGTGTCCGCAGGCCCGCTTTGTGTGCAGCCTGTTCGACGCGTCCCTGATGACCAGCGGTTCCTGGGATCTGGTGGCGCGCAGCCCTGGTCTGGCACCGGACCAGCTGGAGGCGGTCCGGCAGTGGACGGTGCAGCACGGCGTGTCCCTGGTCGGCGAGCTGGACCTGTTTGCCCGGGCACTGTCGGAGCTCGCCGTGCGGAATGTCTGGCCGTATCGGCCGAATGTGCTGGCCATCACCGGCACCAATGGCAAGACCACGGTCACCTCGCTGACGGGCCTGCTGCTGGAGCGCGCGGGACGGCGTGTGGCGGTGGCCGGCAACATCGGCCCGGCGCTGCTGGACGTGCTGTCGGCCGCTCTCGATCATGAGGCCCGTGAGCTGGCCCGGGAGACCGAGGAGGCCCTGCAGGCCCAGGCACAGGAACCTCAAGTGCCGCCAGCCGTCGATGTCGCTTTGCCGTCGGACGTTGCACCCGGGATCGATGCCGATTCCGAGCAGGGAGCCGATACCGACAGGGAACTGCCCGACGATGACGCCGGGCGGCCGGCCGAGGGCCCGGACGATACGCCAGCCGATGGCCCCTTGCTGTTGCAGCCACCCGAGCCGCAGGCGCCCCCGCCTCCGTACCTGCCCCAGGACTGGGTGCTTGAGCTCTCCAGCTTCCAGCTCGATGGCGTCGCCGGTGGTCCATGGGATGTCTTGCCCACGGCGGCCACGCTGCTCAACATCAGCGAGGACCATCTGGACTGGCACGGTACGCTGGACGCTTATGTGCAGGCCAAGCGCGCGGTGTTTGGCGCCGAGGCGCTGATGGTGCTCAACCGCGACGACCCGTTGGTCATGGCCATGCGGCCGGCCTTGGTGACCGTCAAGGTGGGAGGCAGAAACCGCCAGCAGCCCGCACGTCCGCATGCCAGCTTCGGGCTGGACGCGCCGCAGCACCCGGGTGACTGGGGCATCGAGTCGGTCAACGGCATGGACTGGCTGGTGCGCGCCCAGGCGCTGGACGAAACCCGCCGTCGCGGCCGGGCCGAGGTCGAGATCGAGTTGTACATGCAGCGCCTGATGCCGGTTGATGCCTTGCGTATCCGGGGGCGCCACAACGCTGCCAATGCGCTGGCCGCCCTCGCACTGGCCACCTCCACCGGGGCGGCGCTGGGCCCGATGTTGCATGGCCTGCGCGAATACCGGGGTGAGCCTCATCGGGTGGAGCCGGTGGCGGTCATCGACGGTGTCGAGTATTTCGACGACAGCAAAGGCACCAATGTGGGAGCCACTCTGGCGGCCGTGCGTGGCCTGGGTGCCGAGCGCCGCCTGGTCATGATCATGGGTGGCGACGGCAAGGGACAGGATTTCCGGCCCCTGGCCGAACCGCTGGCACGTCATGCCCGGGCGGTTCTGCTGATCGGCCGAGATGCACCGGTGCTGCGTGAGCAAGTCGGGCCGGCGCTGTCAGAGGCCGGCGTGGCCCTGGAAGATGCACCCGACCTGTCCGCGGCGGTGGCCTCGGCTGCCCGCATGGCGCAGGCCGGCGATGCGGTCCTGATGTCACCGGCCTGCGCCAGCCTCGACATGTTCGACAACTACGTGCACCGGGCTCGTGTGTTTGTCGAGGCCGTGCAGGAGCTGGCCCTGGCCCGTGGCGTGAGCCTGGAGGTCGGATCATGATGGGCCAGTTGACCCAGCGTCTGTCCATGCTATGGCCCGGCGGGCCTGGCCGCGGCAAGGCGTCCAAGGCGCGCAAGGCCCGTGGTGCAGGCGCCGACGCGCTGCCGGTGCGCCTGTCCAACCGCACCTATGCAGGTACACAGCCGGTGGCGGTGCGCGAACTCGGATTCGACCAGCCGCTGCTCTGGGTGGTGGTGGCGCTCATGGCCTGGGGGCTGGTGATGGTGTACTCAGCCTCCATCGCCCTGCCGGACAACCCTCGCTTTGCCAACTACGCACAGATCCACTTCGTGCTGCGACATGGCGTGGCGATGATGATCGGCCTGGTGGCGGGTCTGCTTGCTTTCCAGATTCCGATGAAGGACTGGGAGCGCATGGCACCGTGGCTGTTTGCAGTCAGCCTGGTGCTGCTGGTGGTGGTGCTGCTGCCATTTGTCGGCAAGGGGGTCAACGGTGCGCGCCGTTGGATTCCGCTGGGCATCCTCAACTTTCAGCCGTCCGAGCTGGCCAAGCTGGCTGTCCTGATCTATGCGGCCGACTACATGGTGCGCAAGATGGACGTCAAGGAGCGTTTCTTCAAAGCCGTCGCTCCCATGGCCGTCGCGCTGGCCATCGTCGGCATGCTGCTGCTGGCCGAGCCGGACATGGGCGCCTTCATGGTCATTGCCGTCATCGCCATGGGCATCCTGTTCCTGGGTGGCGTCAATGCACGCATGTTCTTCCTGATCGCCGCCGTGGTGGTGGCGGCCTTTGCGGTCATGGTGATGATGAGCGAATGGCGACGGGAGCGGATCTTTGCCTACCTGGATCCGTTTGCGGAAGAGCATGTGCTGGGCAAGGGTTACCAGCTTTCGCATTCGCTGATCGCCTTCGGACGTGGCGAGTTCTTCGGCGTCGGCCTGGGGGGCAGCGTCGAGAAGCTGCACTGGCTGCCGGAAGCCCACACCGACTTCCTGCTGGCCGTGATCGGCGAGGAATTCGGCCTCGTCGGGGTACTGGTCCTGATCGCCCTGTTCCTTTGGCTGACCCGCCGCATCATGCTGATCGGCCGTCAGGCCATCGCACTGGACCAGGTCTTTGCCGGTCTGGTGGCACAAGGTGTCGGCCTCTGGATCGGCTTCCAGGCCTTCATCAACATCGGCGTGAACCTGGGCGCACTGCCCACCAAAGGCCTGACCCTGCCGCTCATGAGCTACGGCGGATCGGCCATCCTGATGAACCTCGTGGCCCTGGCCATCGTGCTGAGGGTGGACTTTGAAAACCGCCAGCTGATGAAGGGGGGTCGTCCATGATCCGGGGGCGGTTTTGCCAAAACCGACAGGCAGGCGCGCAGCGACTGCGGACGCGGCACGCGTTCCTGATGAAGGGGGGCCGTCCATGAGCCGCCAACCCTGCGCTCTGGTCATGGCTGGTGGCACCGGTGGTCACATCTTTCCGGGTCTGGCTGTGGCCGAGGGCCTGCGCGAGCGGGGCTGGCGGGTGCATTGGCTGGGAGCGCCCGGCAGCATGGAAAGTCGCCTGGTGCCGCCACGTGGCTTCCCGCTGGAGGCGGTGGATTTCGGTGGGGTGCGCGGCAAGGGGCCGCTGACACTGGCCCTGCTGCCTGTGCGCCTGCTGCGCGCGTTCTGGCAGGCCTGGCAGGTGGTGCGACGGGTCAGGCCCGACGTGCTGGTGGGTCTGGGTGGTTACATCACCTTCCCTGGCGGCATGATGGGCACACTGGCCGGCAAGCCGCTGGTGCTGCATGAACAGAACTCCGTGGCCGGCATGGCCAACAAGGTGCTGGCCGGGATCGCCGATCGTGTGTTCACCGCATTTCCCGGGGCGCTTGCCAAGTCTGAGTGGGTGGGCAACCCCTTGCGCAGCGCCTTTCTGCAGCAGCCGCCGCCGGAGGTCCGAATGGCCGACCGCACAGGACCGCTGCGCCTGCTCGTGGTCGGTGGCAGTCTCGGCGCCAAGGCACTCAACGACACCGTGCCCCAGGCGCTGGCCCTGATCCCGGCGTCGGAGCGTCCGCAGGTGCTGCATCAGAGTGGGGAAAAGCAGATCGACGCCTTGCGCGCCAACTACGAGGCGGCAGGGGTGACGGCCGAGCTCACGCCCTTCATCGACGACACGGCGCAGGCCTTTGCCGATGCCGACCTGATCGTCTGCCGGGCCGGTGCCAGCACGGTGACCGAAATTGCTGCTGTTGGCGCAGCCGCCCTGTTTGTCCCGTTCCCGCACGCCGTGGATGACCACCAGACGGGCAATGCCCGGTTCCTGGTCGATGCCGGCGCCGCGTGGCTGGTGCCTCAGCGCGAACTGACCCCGGCGGCACTGGCACAGCGCCTGCGCGAGGTCAGCCGTGACCAGCTCAGGCAAATGGCCGTCAAGGCCAAGCAGATGGAAAAAACCCAGGCCGTGGGCGCCATGGTGGCGGCCTGCGAACAACTTTCGAAAGTGAAGCCGGCATGAAACATGCCATCCGCCATATCCATTTCGTCGGTATCGGGGGTTCCGGCATGAGCGGCATTGCCGAGGTGCTGCTCAACCAGGGTTATGTCATCTCGGGCAGCGATCTTGGCACGAACGCGGCCACGCGTCGCCTGGTGTCGTTGGGCGCCACGGTGCACCTC
>SBFU01000151.1 GCA_006227785.1 Burkholderiales bacterium | reverse complement strand
TGGTCCTGACCTAAAGACTCCCCCTATGAAGGGGCAGGGTGAAGCGCTTAGCGAGTGAACGATCTGCGCGGGAAGGGTGAAGTGCTGCGTCCCTCCGGGCGTGTGAGGCCCGTCAGTTGAACAAGAAAAAAAGAGGCGCGATTGTACCCCGTGGGCAAAACCGGTGCCGTGCGCTGGTTGCCCGCTTGGACCGGCTGTAAAATCAGGGCTTGCTGTCAGGGGAGGCCCGCCGAGGACTCCCTGCCCATACCCGGGCTACACGCCCCCTCACTCATGCCCCCTGCCCAGACCGCCAAGCCGGCTCGCAACGTGGCGCGCCCCGCCGATGAAGCCGATCTGCCGGCCACCTACGAAGACGCCCTGGCCGAGCTGGAGCGGCTGGTGGCCCAGCTGGATGCGGGTCAGTTGCCTCTCGATCAGCTGCTGGACCACTACCAGCGTGGCGCCCGCCTGCTGGCTTTCTGCCGCGGGCGTCTTGAAGCGGTCGAACAGCAGATCCGCGTGCTGGAGGGCGGCGAGGCCAAACCATGGGACCCCGCTTGACCATCCCCGACAACTCCTTTCCCGTGCGCAGCGGCCAGACTCTGGAGGTCTGGCGATCCCGTCAGCAGCAGGCGGTTGAACAGGCCCTCTCCGATTGGGTGCGTGGCGATGCCCCCGCGGGACTGGGTGAGGCCATGCGTTACGCCGTGCTCGACGGTGGCAAGCGCCTTCGCCCACTGCTGGTGCTGGCCACTTCAGAAGCGCTGAGTGGGCACCCGGAAGCCGCCATGCGGGCGGCCTGCGCGACCGAGCTGATCCACGCCTATTCCCTTGTGCACGACGACATGCCCTGCATGGACAACGATGTCCTCAGACGCGGCAAGCCGACGGTCCACGTGCGCTTCGGCGAGGCTCAGGCCTTGCTGGCCGGCGATGCCTTGCAGGCGCTGGCGTTCGAGCTGCTGGCACCCGAGGCCCATGTGGTGCCGCCGGCCATGGCGGTCCGCCTGTGCCGCCTGCTGGCTGGCGCTGCGGGTGCCGATGGCATGGCCGGCGGCCAGGCGGTCGACCTCGCCAGTGTCGGTCACAAGCTGGCCTTGCCTGCGCTGGAGGCCATGCACCGCCGCAAGACCGGCGCGCTGCTCAGAGCCAGTGTGCTCATGGGTGCCGCCACCGGTGAGGCCGACGGCAACACCTGGGAGCAGCTGGACCGCTTTGGCGCCGCGCTGGGCCTGGCCTTCCAGGTGGTGGACGACATCCTGGATGTGACCGCCGATTCGGTCACGCTGGGCAAGACCGCGGGCAAAGACGCCGCCAGCGACAAACCCACCTTTGTTTCCCTCATGGGACTGGACCGGGCCCAGGCCTATGCCGACGAGGTGCTGATGCAGGCCCATGAAGCCCTGCGCTTGAGCCGGATCGCCAACCGGGATATCCTGCACGGTCTGGCCGACTGGGTCGGGCGCAGGTCCTCCTGATACCGGCCCGCCGACCGCGAGAACCATCCATGAGCTCCCTGCTGACCCAAATCGACTCACCGGCCGACCTGCGCCGCCTGACCCGCCAGCAACTGCCGCAGCTGGCCACCGAATTGCGGCAGTACCTGCTGGACAGTGTCTCTCGAACGGGCGGGCACCTCAGCTCCAACCTGGGTACCGTCGAACTCACGGTGGCCTTGCACTATGTCTTCAACACCCCGGAAGACCGCCTGGTCTGGGATGTGGGTCACCAGACCTACCCGCACAAGATCCTGACTGGCCGCCGCGACCGCATGCATACGCTGAGGCAACTGGGCGGCATCAGCGGTTTCCCCCGGCGCGACGAGAGCGACTACGACACCTTCGGAACCGCGCATTCGTCAACCAGCATCTCGGCGGCGCTGGGCATGGCGCTGGCCGCCCGGATGAAGGGCGAGAGCCGGCATGCCGTGGCGATCATCGGCGACGGCGCCATGACCGCCGGCATGGCCTTTGAGGCCTTGAACAATGCCGGCGTCGAAGACGGTCGCCTGCTGGTGGTGCTCAACGACAACGACATGTCGATCTCGCCCCCTGTGGGTGCGCTCAACCGTTACCTGGCCCAGCTCATGAGCGGCCAGTTCTATTCCGCCGCCAAAAACGTCGGCAAGACCGTGCTCAAGGGCGCTCCGCCCCTGTTCGAGCTGGCCAAGCGCCTGGAGGAGCATGCCAAGGGCATGGTGGTGCCGGCCACCCTGTTCGAGAAATTCGGCTTCAACTACGTCGGCCCCATCGATGGTCATGACCTCGATTCGCTGGTGCCCACCCTGGAGAACATCCGCCAGCTGCTGGACAACGGCGATGGACCACAGTTCCTGCATGTCGTGACCAAGAAGGGGCAGGGCTACAAGCTGGCCGAAGCCGATCCCATCGCCTACCACGGGCCAGGCAAGTTCGATCCGTCGATCGGTCTGGTCAAGCCCGAGACACCGCCAAAGCCCACCTTCACCCAGGTGTTCGGCCAGTGGTTGTGCGACATGGCCGATGCCGATCCGCGTCTGGTGGGCATCACCCCCGCCATGCGCGAAGGTTCGGGCATGGTGGAGTTTCACAAACGCTTTCCCGGTCGCTACTTCGATGTCGGCATTGCCGAGCAGCATGCGGTGACCTTTGCGGCCGGTCTGGCCTGCGAGGGCATGAAGCCGGTGGTGGCCATCTATTCGACCTTTCTGCAGCGTGGATACGACCAGCTCATCCACGACGTGGCCCTGCAGAACCTGCCCATGGTGTTTGCTCTCGACCGGGCGGGCCTGGTGGGGGCTGACGGTGCCACCCACGCGGGCGCCTACGACATCGCCTACCTGCGCTGCATCCCCAACCTGTCGGTGGCCTGCCCGGCCGACGAGGCCGAGACACGCCAGCTGCTGTCCACCGCGCACGCCCAGAACCACCCGGTGGCCGTGCGCTACCCGCGTGGTGCCGGTGTGGGCGCCGTGGTGCCCACCCATCTGGAAGGACTGCCCTTCGGCAAGGGCGAGGTGCGGCACCGCGGTCGCGGGGTGGCCATTCTCGCCTTCGGCACCCTGCTGTATCCGGCCCTGCAGGTGGGGCAGGCGCTGGGCGCGACGGTGGCCAACATGCGCTGGGCCAAACCCCTGGACCTGAGCCTTCTCAAGGAACTGGCCAGCAGCCACTCGGCCCTGGTGACGGTCGAGGAAGGCTGCGTCATGGGAGGAGCCGGCTCGGCGGTGCTGGAGGCCCTGCAGGCGGAGGGTCTGGTCATGCCGGTGCTGACACTGGGGTTGCCCGACCGCTTCATCGAACACGGTGACCCGGGCAAACTGCTGTCGCTGCAAGGGCTGGATGCCCCTGGCATCGAGCAGGCCATCCGGCAGCGACTGGCCGGTCATCTCGAACCCGTGGCGGGTTTGAAATCGGTCGCCTGAGACCGCCGGTGGCCCGGCTGCCAGCCGTGTGCAAAAAATTTCATGGCCTGGTTGACGCCAATTGCAGGCACGCCCGATGAAGCTTGCATCAAGCTGAACACCGTGCCCGGAAGGCCCTTCAACGAGGGAAAACCCCCAAGGGACGGGTTGCCCGCCTTCCTACAATGACCCGGACTGTTCAGTAGTCAACCGTCTCCCCAGGGTGGCGGCGTAGTTCACTCACAACCACGGAGTCAATCAACATGGATCGTCGTTCCCTTATCAAGCATGCGGGCGTGGCCGGCGTGCTCGCCGCCGGTGTCGCTCCAGCTGTGCATGCTCAGGCCACCATCCGCTGGCGCCTGGCTTCCAGCTTCCCCAAGGCCCTGGACACCATCTACGGTGCAGCCGAGGTGTTCGCCAAAGGCGTCAGCGACATGTCCGGTGGCAAGTTCACCATCTCGGTGCACCCGGGTGGCGAGCTGATGCCTGCGTTCGGTGTGGTCGATGGCGTGCAGCAAGGCACGGTTGAGGTGGCTCACACGGCGCCTTACTACTTCCACGGCAAGGACGAAACCTTCGCCATCGGTACCGCCATTCCCTTCGGCCTGAACAGCCGTCAGCTGACCTCCTGGTTCTATGACGGCAACGGCATGAAGCTGATGCGCGAGTTCTACGACCAGTACAACATCGTGAACTTCTGCGGCGGCAACACCGGTGCGCAGATGGGCGGCTGGTACCGCAACGAGATCAAGGGCCTGGCCGAAATCAAGGGCATGAAGATGCGCCTCGGCGGTTTTGCCGGTCGCGTGTTCGAGCGCATGGGTGGTGTGCCCCAGAACATCCCCGGTGGCGAGATCTACCAGGCCCTGGAGCGCGGCACCATCGACGCCACCGAGTGGGTGGGTCCGTACGACGATGAGAAGCTGGGCTTCTACAAAGTTGCCAAGAACTACTACTACCCGGGCTGGTGGGAAGGCGGCGCCCAGCTGGACTTCTACATCAACAAGGCGGCCTTCAACGGTCTGTCGAACGAGTACAAGGCCATCGTGGAGCACGCGGCAGCCAACGCGCACACCACCATGCAGGCCATGTACGACTCCCGCAACCCTGCCGCGCTCAAGCGCCTGGTGGCCGGTGGCGCCAAGGTGCTCCCGTTCCCCCGCGCCGTGATGGACGAGGCCTTCAAGCAGGCCATGGGTCTGTACGAAGAGCTGAATTCCAAGAACGCGAACTGGAAGAAGGTGTACGCCGACTACGCCAACTTCCGCCGCGACCAGAACCTCTGGTTCCGCTTCACCGAGGCCCGCTTCGACAGCTACATGCAGGCTGCCAAGCTGTAATCGGGACCGTCGCCCCGCAAGAGACCCCGCCCACGCGGGGTTTTTTGCTCGGGCGACCCTGTCGGGGCGTCAGCTTGCCCACAGCTGCCAGCGTCGGCGCCCGCTAGACTCCCGGTCTGTTCTCCCAACCCAGTGCCATGGGGACTCCTCTATGCCTTTCCTGCTCCAGATAACCCGGCTGATTGACGGTATCAACCGGGCCATTGGCTACCTGGCCATGTGGATGATTCTCGCGGCCACCCTGATCAGCGCCGGCAATGCCATCGTCCGAAAGACCATCGGCACCAGCTCCAATGCGTGGCTGGAGATCCAGTGGTACCTCTTTGCTGCCGTCTTCATGCTCGGCGGCGGCTATGCCTTTCTGCGCAACGCCCATGTGCGCATCGACTTTCTGTCCAGCCGATTCACCGCGCGCACGCGCAACTGGGTCGACATCATCGGTATCGTCGTCTTCCTGCTGCCCCTCTGCTACCTGATGATCAGCCTGGGCTGGCCACTGTTTGCCACTGCCTATGAGTCTGGCGAGGTCTCGACCAATGCGGGGGGCCTGATCCGCTGGCCGGTCTATCTGCTGATTCCGGCAGGCTTTGCCCTGCTGGCCGCCCAGGGGGTGTCGGAACTCATCAAGCGGGCCGCGTTCCTCACCGGTCATATCGCCGATCCGCTGGACCACACCGGCCCAAGTGAAACCGAGATGCTGGCCAAGGACATTGCCGAGGCCGAGCGCCGCAAGGCCGAGCTCGAGGCTGCCAAGAAGAACGGATCGAGCGCATCATGATCGAATTCCTGACCAACAATTTCGTGCCCCTGATGTTCGTGGGGCTGGTGGTGTTCCTGCTGATGGGCTTCCCGGTGGCGTTCTCGCTGTCGGCCACGGGGCTGTTCTTCGGCCTGATCGGCATGGAGCTGGGTCTGTTCCCGGCCAACCTGTTCCAGGCGCTGCCACTTCGGGTGTTCGGCATCATGCAGAACGACACCCTGCTGGCGATTCCGTTCTTCACCCTGATGGGCATCATCCTTGAGCGCAGCCGCATGGCCGAGGACCTGCTGGAGACCGTCGGCCAGGTGTTCGGGCCGGTGCGCGGTGGTCTGGGCATTGCGGTCATCCTGGTGGGGGCGCTGCTGGCGGCCACCACCGGCGTCGTGGCGGCGTCGGTGATCTCCATGGGACTGATCGCACTGCCCATCATGCTGCGCTATGGCTACAACCGCACCATCGCCACCGGCACCATCACCGCCTCGGGCACCTTGGCCCAGGCGCTGCCGCCGTCGCTGGTGCTGATCGTGCTGGCCGACCAGCTCGGCCGTTCGGTCGGCGACATGTACGCCGGGGCACTCATTCCCGGCGCCATGCTGGTGGGTCTGTACCTGCTGTTCGTGATCGGCGTGGCCATCGTCAAGCCCTCCTGGGTGCCGGCATTGCCGCCCGAGGCACGTGTCTACAGCGAGCCCAGCGGCGCCAGCGGCCACAAGTCGCTGGTGGTGCTGCTGGCGATCTCGACCTTGGCCGGCCTGGCCTGGGCCCAGGTGCACGAGAGTGTCATGAATCCGATCATGAACCGCACGGCGGAGGCGCCGCGCGACGAGATCTTCATCCTGTCCCTTTCGGTCGGGTCCTTTGTGGCCTTCACCCTCGCCCTGATCAACAAGGTTCTCAAGCTCGGCCTGTTCTCGCGCCTGACCGAGCGCGTCACCTTTGCCCTGATTCCTCCGCTGGTGCTGATCTTTCTGGTGCTGGGCACCATCTTCCTGGGTTGGGCCACGCCTACCGAAGGTGGTGCCATGGGTGCTCTGGGCGCCCTCATCCTGGCGGGCTTCCGGGGCACACTGAACCTCAAGATGCTGATGCAGGCGATGGAGAACAGC
>SBFU01000307.1 GCA_006227785.1 Burkholderiales bacterium | reverse complement strand
TCGGGGAGAGGGGGTGGAGCTGCTCGAACGCGCCACCCGCATTGGCCTGGACTCGAAGATGTACGACCCGCAGGCCCTGGTGCTGCTGGCGTTTGCCCGTCTGGACGGCAACGACAAGAAAGGCATGACGCGGGTGGTGGAGCAGCTCAGCCGCCTGAAGGAGCGTTCGTTCGAACCCGAGCGCCCCTATCGCCTGCTGGAATTCGTCCGGGCCCTGGAGTCGCTTCTCAACGAGCAGGAGGGTCGGGTGATGGACGAGGTCAAACACCTGACCGACGCCATCCAGGAGCCATGGTTCGACTTCGAGATGGCCACCAACCTGATGGGCCTGCTGGTGCGCGTGGTGCAGCGGCGCGTTCAGGTCTACGAGGTGGAAAAGAACATCGAGAAACTGGGCCTGCGTTTTTGCACCAGCCGCTCCCTGAGCGAATTGCTGGCCAGCGCATCGGCCGGGAACGAGGCCTTCGCACGCATCATCCACGACACCCACGCGCGCATCCTCAAGCTCACCGAACAGGCCATGACCCTGGTCATCAAGGGCGATCCCCGTGGCACGGTGACCCGCTTGCTGGAAGACGGGCAGATGACCTGCAACGCCAAGCTGATCGAGTCGGCCTGGCAGGTGCTCAACCGCTACGAGGATCGGATCGAGGGGGCAGACAGCTTGCGCCAGCAGATTGCCGCCCTGCGGGAAACCCTGCAAACCCACCACCAGATCACCCGGCTGGGCGAGGCGACGAGTCCGAACGCGGCGCCGGGTGGTGTGGCCCTGCCCTCCGGTTACAAGCCGCCCCGTCGCGAGGGCCTGCTGGACCGGATGCGGACCGACTGAGCGATCAGATCGACACCAGCCGGCGGATGCCCTTGTCAGCCATTTCGCCGCCCGGGCCGCTGGCGATCACCTCGCCGCGTTCCATCACCACATAGCTGTCTGCCAGCGCCTCGGCAAAGTCGTAGTACTGCTCGACCAGCACGATGGCCATGTTGCCGCGATCGGCCAGCATGCGGATGACCTTGCCGATGTCCTTGATGATGTTGGGCTGGATGCCTTCGGTGGGTTCGTCCAGGATGAGCAGCTTGGGGCCGGCCGCCAGCGCACGCGCAATCGCCAGCTGCTGCTGCTGCCCGCCCGAGAGGTCTCCCCCTCGGCGGCCCAACATCTGCCGGAGCACGGGAAACAGCTCGAACAATTCCTCCGGCACGGGCGTTCCACCCTTCTTGTAGGCCAGCCCCATCTGCAGGTTTTCCTGCACCGTCAGCCGCGCAAAGATCTCACGCCCCTGGGGCACAAAGCCCATGCCCAGCCGGGCACGTTCGTAGGGCGTGGCCTTGTCGATGCCCTTGCCGTCCAGTGTGATGCTGCCGCTCTTGATCGGCACCAGACCCATGAGCGACTTGAGCAAGGTGGTCTTGCCCACGCCATTGCGCCCGAGCACAACCGTGACCTTGCCGAGCTCCGCCGTCAGTCTGACATTGCGCAGGATGTGGCTGCCACCGTAGTACTGGTTGACGTCCTTGACTTCGAGCAGGCTCATGTTGGTTTCCTCGTGCACCTGTGAGGTGCCGGGTCTCGCCCCGGCCAAACCACCCCAGACAAAAAACAAATATCAGCGCCCAAGGTAAACCTCGATCACCCGTTCATCCGCCTGCACCTCGTCGAGCGTGCCCTCGGCCAGCACCGAGCCGTCGCACAGCACCGTCACCTTCTCCGAGATCGTGCGGATGAAACCCATGTCGTGCTCCACCACCATCAGCGAATGCCTGCCCTTGAGTGACAGGAACAGCTGCGCGGTGCGCTCGGTCTCCTCGTCGGTCATGCCGGCCACGGGCTCGTCCAGCAGCAGCAGCCTGGGGTCCTGGGTCAGCAGCATGCCGATTTCCAGCCACTGTTTCTGGCCGTGGCTGAGCAGGCCGGCCGGCCGGTCCACATGCTCGGTCAGCTGGATCGTTTCAAGCACCTCGGCCAGACGGTCCTTCTGCGTGCCATTGAGCCGGAACGCCAGGCTGCTGGCCACGCGCTTGTCGGCCGCCAGCGCCAGCTCGAGGTTCTCGAACACCGTCAGCTGCTCGAACACGGTGGGCTTCTGGAACTTGCGCCCGATGCCCATGGCAGCGATGTCGGCCTCGCGGTGGCGCAGCAGGTCGATCGTGCTGCCGAAGTACACCTGCCCGCTGTCGGGCCGGGTCTTGCCGGTGATGATGTCCATCATCGTCGTCTTGCCTGCGCCATTGGGTCCGATGACACAGCGCAGTTCGCCCGGTGCAATGTCCAGCGACAGCCCGTTGATGGCCTTGAAGCCGTCGAAGCTCACGCTCACATCCTCCAGGTACAGGATGCGACCGTGCGTGACATCGACCTCGCCGGGCACGACGATACGGCCATAACCCGGTGAGCGCCCGCCTGACGCGCCGACCTGGCGAACCTGGGCCTGCTGCAGGCGCTCGGCGCCGGCTTCCATGAGGTCGGGCGTCATGCCTTCACCTCCGTTCCTGCGCGCCAGCGACGGATCAGGCCCACCACGCCCTGCGGCATGAACAGCGTCACCGCGATGAACAGCCCACCCAGAAAATACAGCCAGTACTCAGGAAAGCTCACCGTGAGAATGCTCTTGGCTCCGTTGACGATGAAGGCGCCCACGATCGGCCCGATCAAGGTGGCCCTGCCACCGACAGCCGCCCAGATCGCGATCTCGATGCTGTTGGCCGGGCTCATCTCGCCCGGGTTGATGATGCCCACCTGCGGTACGTACAGGGCACCGGCCACACCGCACATCACGGCCGAGACGGTCCAGATGGTGAGCTTGTAGGGCAGCGGGTTGTAGCCGCAGAACATGACCCGGCTCTCGGCGTCGCGCACCGCCTGCAGCACCCGACCGAACTTGCTGCCCACCAGCCACCGGGCCCACAGGAAAAAGCCCAGCAAGGTCAGGCCCGTGATGACAAACAGGGTCATGCGCATGCCCTGGGTGGCGATCGGGATGTCCAGGATGCGCTTGAAGTCGGTGAAGCCGTTGTTGCCGCCGAAGCCGGTCTCGTTGCGGAAGAACAGCAGCATGGCCGCAAAGGTCAGCGCCTGCGTGATGATGGAGAAGTAGACCCCCTTGATGCGCGAGCGAAAGGCGAAGTAACCGAAGACGAAGGCCACCAGGCCCGGCACCAGCACGATCAGCAGCAAGGTGGCCATGAAGCTGTCGGACAGGGCCCAGTGCCAGGGCAGTTCCTTCCAGTCGAGGAACACCATGAAGTCGGGCAACTCGCTCTTGTAATGGCCATCGGTGCCGATCTGGCGCATCAGGTACATGCCCATCACGTAACCGCCCAGGGCAAAGAACAGGCCATGCCCCAGGCTCAGGATGCCGGTGTAGCCCCAGATCAGGTCCATGGCCAGGGCGCAGATGGCGTAGCACATGATCTTGCCCAGAAGACCCACCATGTAGTCCGACAGGTGGAAAGCGCTGCCCTCGGGCACCAGCAGGTTGAGCGCCGGCGCCAGCGCGCACACCACCAGCAGCGCCACCATGAAGGCGCTCCAGCCACCGCGGGTGAGCATCGGACCCGGCGCCGGCAGCTTGACAGAACGGGCGCTCATGTTTCCCTTCCTTTGAATGCGAAGATGCCCTGGGGCCGTTTCTGGATGAACACGATGATGAAAACAAGCACCGCAATCTTGGCCAGCACGGCACCGGCCCAGCCTTCGATGAACTTGTTGAGCACGCCCAGACCCAGGGCCGCGTACACCGTACCCGCGATCTGACCGACCCCGCCGAGCACGACCACCATGAAGGAGTCGACGATGTAGCTCTGGCCCAGATCAGGTCCCACGTTGCCGATCTGGCTGAGCGCACAGCCGGCCAGACCTGCAATGCCGGAGCCAAGCGCGAAGGCGTAGGTGTCGATGCGGGCCGTGTTGACGCCCATGCAGGCCGCGATCGGCCGGTTCTGCGTCACGCCGCGCACGAACAGCCCCAGACGGGTACGGCTGATCAGCATGACCACCCCCAGCAGCACCATGGCGGCAAAAGCGATGATGAAGATGCGGTTCCAGGGCAAGGTCAGGTTGCCCAGCAGCGTGACGCTGCCGCTCATCCAGACCGGGTTTTCCAGGCCCACGTTCTGGGCACCGAACAGGCTGCGCACGCCCTGCATCAGCACCAGACTCAGACCCCAGGTGGCCAGCAGCGTTTCCAGCGGCCGGCCATAGAGATAGCGGATGACGCTGCGCTCCATGGCGGCGCCAACCAGGGCTGAAGCCATGAAGGCCACCGGCATGGCGGCCAGCAGGTACCAGTCGAACCAGCCGGGCAGCCACTGCTTGAAGGCCACCTGCACCAGCCAGGTGGCGTAGGCGCCGATCATGATCAGTTCACCATGGGCCATGTTGATGACGCCCATCAGCCCATAGGTGATGGCCAGTCCGAGCGCCGCCAGCAGCAGGATGCTGCCCAGGCTGACGCCGGAGAACAGCTCGGCCAGGATCGCGTTGCGCTGCAGCGCTCGCTCCAACGCGGCCAGCGACTTGCGCAGGGCGGCTTTGACCTCTTCGTCGCTTTCCTGCTCGACCTGTTGCAGCAGCAGCGGGCGCACCACGGCCTGCCGCGCCTCGCCCAGCTTCACCGCCGCTTCCAGCCTGCGGGTCCGGTCATCGCTGTCCAGCAACACGGCTGCCTGCGCCATCAGCAAGGACTCCCGGGCCGCCGGGTCGAGTTCGCCCGCCAGCGCGCGCTCGATCAGCGGCAGCATTTCGATGTCAGGTTCATCGAACGAGCGCCGCTGCAGTGTGGCAGCGGCCTCACGCTGACGATCGGCCGGCGCGCCGATCAGGTCCAGCGCGGCCAGCGCCCCTTGCAGGGCACCCCGCAGCCGGTTGTTGACCATGGCGTCCTGGGCCCCCTCAGGCAGCTCGGCCGGCTCACCGGTCACGGCATCGCGAACACCATCGGCACCCGAAATGAAGACACGACCCTCGAACACCAGCACCTCGCGCGCCGCGAGGGCGCGGATCAGCGCCGCCGCCCGCTCGTCGGGCTCGGCGGCCAGCCGGTTGAGTGTCTCGATGCGGTCCGCCACACCGCCTTCGACCAATGCCAGCGCATCATCAGGCGTGAGTGCTCGGGCCGGCGCAGCGGCCAGCAGCCAGGCCATGCCCAGGCTCAGCAGCAGGTAACGGATCACAACCGAAACGGGGTAGGGACGCATGGGTCCGTCTCTCTCGATCGAAAGGGCCGCAGGCCAGGCAGGCCTGCGGCCAGGTCATGGAACCGGCGGCAGACACCTGCCGCACGGCCGCCTCGGTCCTGTCACTTCTTGACGGGCTCGTCCTTCTTGCCCTTGTTCTCGGGGATGAAGGGGCTCCAGGGCTGGGCCTTGACCGGACCCGGCGTCTTCCAGACCACGTCGAACTGGCCGTCACCGCGCACCTCGCCGATGAACACGCTCTTGTGCAGGTGGTGGTTCTTCTCGTCCATCTTGCTGACGATGCCGCTCGGTGCCCGGAAGGTCTGCCCCGCCATGGCGGCGATCACCTTGTCGACATCGGTCGATTTGGCTTTCTCGACCGCCTGCTTCCACATGTTGATGCCGATGTAGGTGGCTTCCATCGGGTCGTTGGTCAGCGGCTTGTCCTTGTGACCCGGGATGTTCTTGGCCTTGGCATAGGTGGCCCACTTCTTGGTGAACTCGTCGTTGACCGGGTTCTTCAGGCTCATGAAGTAGTTCCAGGCCGCCAGGTGACCTTCCAGCGGCTTGGTGTCGACGCCGCGCAGCTCTTCCTCACCCACGCTGAAAGCCACCACCGGCACGTCGGTGGCCTTCAGGCCGGCGTTGCCCAGCTCTTTGTAGAAGGGCACGTTGGAGTCGCCGTTGATGGTCGAGACCACCGCGGTCTTCTTGCCCTGGGCAGAGAACTGCTTGATCTTGGCGATGATCGACTGGTAGTCGCTGTGGCCGAAGGGGGTGTACTCCTCCATGATGTCGCTGTCCGGAATGCCCTTGGAGTTCAGGAAGGCACGCAGGATCTTGTTGGTGGTGCGCGGGTAGACGTAGTCGGTGCCCAGCAGCACGAAGCGCTTGGCCGAGCCGCCGTCCTTGCTCATCAGGTACTCCACCGCGGGAATGGCCTGCTGGTTCGGCGCGGCGCCGGTGTAGAACACGTTCTTGCTCAGCTCTTCACCCTCGTACTGCACCGGGTAGAACAGCAGACCGTTGAGCTCTTCGAACACCGGCAGCACCGACTTGCGGCTGACCGAGGTCCAGCAGCCGAACACCACCGCCACCTTGTCCTGCGTCAGCAGCTGGCGCGCGCGCTCGGCGAACAGCGGCCAGTTCGACGCCGGGTCGACCACCACGGGCTCAAGTTTCTTGCCCATCACGCCACCCTTGGCGTTGATCTCTTCAATGGCCATCAGCACCGTGTCCTTGAGCACGGTTTCCGAGATGGCCATGGTGCCCGACAGGCTGTGCAGCACACCGACCTTGATGGTCTCCTGTGCATGGGCGGTCAGACCGAAGGCGCCCAGGGCGGTGGCCACCGTCAGGGCTTTGAGCGTGAATCGACGTGAGTTCTGCATGGCGCTTCTCCAGGTTC
>SBFU01000126.1 GCA_006227785.1 Burkholderiales bacterium | reverse complement strand
TCCACCGAGAAGCCCCGGCTGGCCATCCTGGCCGACCGCATCGCGTCGCCATTCCTGGTGCTTGTGATGCTGGCGGCGGCCTTTGCCTTCTGGTATTGGTGGCAGATTGACCACACCAAGGCGTTCGCGGTGGCCGTGGCGGTTCTCATCGTCACCTGTCCTTGTGCGCTGGCCCTGGCCACGCCAGCAGGCATGCTCGCGTCGGCCGGGTCCCTGGCACGACGCGGCATTCTGGTGCGGCGCCTGCAGGCCTTTGAAACCCTCGCCAAGGTGCAGGCGGTCATCTTCGACAAAACCGGTACCTTGACCCACGACCGCCTGGAGTTGCGCAGCATCCGCACACGCGAGGGGAGTGACCGAGAACAAGCCTTGACTCTGGCCTGCGCCTTGGCCGAGGGCTCTCTTCACCCTGTTTCGAGAGCCCTGGTGAAGGCGGGTGAGGCTTTGGCCTTGTCCGGAGCTTCCGGCTTGGTGGCCGACAGCCTGCGTGAACTGCCAGGGCAGGGCATGCTGGCCCAGTTGCAGGACGGCCGCACGCTGAAGCTGGGTTCAGCCATCTTCTGCGGCCTGGAAGACCCGGGCGCGAATGCTGTGGAAGACATGCCCCGTGTCTGGCTGGCTGACGACAGCGGCTGGATCGCGACCTTCGAATTGCAGGAAGGCTTGCGTGAAGATGCGCGGGCCACGGTACAGGCCCTGCAGGCCATGGGCCTGAAGACCTGGCTGCTGTCCGGTGACCGGCAAGCGGCCGCACAGGCGGTCGGGCAGGAACTGGGCATGGACGCGGTCATTGCCGGGGCCAGCCCGGAGGACAAGTTGGCCGAGGTCATGAGGCTTCAGGGACAGGGCCGGCGGATTGCCATGGTGGGCGACGGACTCAACGACGGACCGGTGCTGGCGCGGGCAGACACCTCCTTTGCTCTGGGGCATGCTGCGGCACTGGCCCAGGCGCAGTCCGACTACGTCATCCAGGGTGGGCGCCTGATGGATGTGGTCAGCACATTGCTTCAGGCTCGTCAGACCATGCGTGTCGTGCGGCAGAACCTGGCCTGGGCCGCCGTGTACAACGCCATCAGCGTTCCCATGGCTCTGTTGGGCTGGATGCCACCATGGGCGGCGGGTCTGGGCATGGCGTTGAGCTCGTTTCTGGTGATTGGCAATGCCCTGAGGCTGTCTTCGGCAGACCAGGCCGACCCGCCTTCGGTCGCGGACAGCACGACCCTGCGCTCGGCCTGAGGCCCGCCTCTATTTCAGGAGCTGTTTCATGGAAATCGTCTATCTCCTCATTCCGCTGTCGGTTCTTCTGGTGTTTGCCATCATCGGACTGTTCTGGTGGGCTCTTCAACAGGGTCAGTTCGACAACATCGAGCGCGAGGGAGAGCGCATTCTCAAGGGCGATTGACTTAAGTCAAGGCGGCGAGGTCCCGCCCCACGGACACTCTCCCAGTGACATTCACGAGGAGTCCTTTTATGTCCGTAACAACAAAGACTGGCCAACCGGCGGTCTACAACGACAGCGTGGTCCGCTGGTTTGCCATCGCAGCCGTGATCTACGGTGTGGTCGGCATGCTGGTGGGCGTGATCATCGCGGCCCAGCTGACCTGGCCCGAGCTCAACATGGGGATCGAATGGATCACCTATGGCCGACTGCGACCCTTGCACACCAACGCGGTGATCTTTGCATTTGGTGGCTGCGTGCTGTTCGCGACCAGTTACTACATTGTTCAACGGACCTGTCACACGCCCCTGATATCCAATGCCCTGGCATGGTTCACCTTCATCGGTTGGAACATCGTCATCGTCGCGGCGGTGGTCACCTTGCCACTGGGTATCACCAGCGGCAAGGAGTACGCTGAGCTCGAATGGCCCATCGACCTGCTGATCGCGGTGACCTGGGTGGCCTACGCGGTCGTGTTCTTTGGCACCGTCGGCATCCGCAAGGTCAAGCACATCTACGTCGCCAACTGGTTCTTCGGTGCCTTCATCATCGCCGTGGCCTTGTTGCACATCGTCAACAGCGCGGCTCTGCCAGTCAGCTTCTGGAAGTCCTATTCGGCCTATGCCGGGGTGCAGGACGCCATGGTGCAGTGGTGGTACGGCCACAACGCCGTGGGCTTCTTCCTGACCGCCGCCTTCCTGGGCATGATGTACTACTTCATTCCCAAGCAGGCCGAGCGCCCGGTCTATTCATACCGGCTGTCGATCGTGCACTTCTGGGCGCTGATCTTCACCTACATGTGGGCGGGTCCCCACCACCTGCACTACACCGCGCTGCCCGATTGGGCGCAGTCGGTCGGCATGGTGTTCTCGCTCATCCTGCTGGCCCCCAGCTGGGGCGGCATGATCAACGGCATCATGACTCTCTCGGGTGCCTGGCACAAGCTGCGTGACGACCCCATCCTGCGCTTCCTGATCGTGTCCCTGTCGTTCTACGGCATGTCCACCTTCGAAGGCCCGATGATGTCCATCAAGACCGTCAACGCCCTGTCGCACTACACCGACTGGACCGTGGGTCACGTGCACTCCGGTGCCCTGGGCTGGGTGGGTCTGGTGTCCATGGGCTCGCTGTACTACCTGATCCCGCGCCTGTTCGGTCAGAAGAAGATGTACTCGGTGCCCGCCATCGAACTGCACTTCTGGATCGCCACCATCGGCATCGTGCTCTACATCGCCGCCATGTGGATCGCCGGTGTGATGCAGGGTCTGATGTGGCGCTCGGTCAACCCCGACGGCAGCCTGACCTACACCTTTGTTGAGTCGGTCAAGGCCACCTTCCCGTTCTATGTCATCCGTCTGGTCGGTGGCTTGCTGTACCTGGCCGGCATGATCGTGATGCTCTGGAACGTCGTCATGACCGCACTGCAAGGTCGCGCCGTCAATGCCCCTGTGGTGACGGTCAACCCGGCCCACGCCTGAGGAGAAGAACAACATGGCCAGCAATGAAAAACTGACCGGGCACGCCCGGATCGAGACCAGCAACTTCCTGATGATCGTCCTGATCACCCTCGTGGTGGCGGTGGGCGGCCTGGTGGAGATCGTGCCGCTGTTCTTCCAGAAATCCACGACCCAGCCAATTGAAGGACTCAAGCCCTACAGTGCGCTGCAGATCGCAGGCCGGGATGTCTATGTCAAAGAGGGTTGCTACAACTGCCATTCGCAGATGGTCCGGCCTTTCCATGCAGAGACCCTGCGATACGGCCCCTATTCGGTGGCTGGCGAATTCGTCTATGACCGCCCCTTCCAGTGGGGCTCCAAGCGGACCGGTCCGGACCTGCACCGTGTCGGTGGTCGCTACAGCGACGAATGGCACCGCATCCACCTGAACAACCCGCGCGATCTGGTTCCTGAATCGAACATGCCTGCCTATCCATGGCTGGAGCGCAAGCAGGTGAACCCAGACGGACTGCCCAAGCGCATGGAAGTGCTCCGCACCTTGGGAGCGCCCTACACCGACGAGGAAATTGCCGCATCGGTCGATGAGGTCAAGGGCAAGACCGAGATGGATGCGTTGGTCGCCTACCTGCAGGTGCTGGGCACCGCCCGCAAGTGAGCACCGGAGGCCACATGGACATCAATGACCTTCGCGCCATCGTGACAACCGTCAGTCTGCTGGTATTCGTCGGCATCGTGGTCTGGGCCTGGTCCAAGCGGAACCAGGCTGATTTTGAGGAGGCAGCCCGGCTGCCCTTCAAGGACGATTAACCCGCGGCACGAACAAGAGAAACATCATGAGCGACTTCACGAGCGATTTCTGGCATCTTTTCGTGGCAGGCATCACCCTGATCAGCATCATCGCTTGCGCGGTGCTGCTGTGGATCAGCGGTACGACCAAGGCTGCCACCCATGCCGACAACACCACAGGTCACGTCTGGGACGAGGACCTCAAGGAAATGAACAACCCGCTGCCCAAATGGTGGGTCTACCTGTTCATCATCACCGTGATCTTCGGGTTGATCTACGGAGCGCTGTATCCCATGTTCGGCAAGTACCAGGGCGCCCTGGGCTGGTCTTCGCAGGGTCAGCATGCGGCCGAAGTGCAGAAGATGGAAGAGGCCATTGCCCCCATCTACGCACGCTTCAAAGACATGAAGCCGGAGCAGCTGGCAGGGGACAGCCAGGCCATGGCCATTGGCGAACGACTGTTCATGAACTACTGTGCACAGTGCCACGGTTCCGATGCCCGGGGTGCCAAGGGGTTTCCCAATCTTGCCGATGGTGACTGGAACTGGGGCGGGCATCCCGATGCGATCCGCACCACGATCGTCGATGGCCGAATGGGCGTGATGCCGCCGATGGCTGCTGCCGTGGGTGGCGCAGAAGATGTCCGCAACCTGGCGCACTATGTTCTGAGTCTCTCGGGCAGCCCGCATGACAGTGTGCGTGCCGTCCAGGGCAAAGACAAATTCGGTGCCTGCGCAGCTTGCCATGGCATGGATGGCAAGGGCAACAATGCGATGGGTGCCCCCAACCTGACCGACAACGTCTGGCTGCACGGCTGGGGTGAAGAGGCCATCGTTCGTGCTGTCAACAATGGCATCACCAACCAGATGCCAAGCCAGGCAGCCTTGCTCAACGAGTCCCAGATCCACGTGCTGACCGGTTACGTCTGGGGCCTGTCCAACAAGCCCGCCAACTGACCGATCCGGGTCTGCTCTTGTTGGCCGTGGCGGTCTGCTGGACCGCCACCGCCATCTTCTGCCACCCACCTGCATTGCCGTGAAGCCGCTCTCCACCGATACCCCAGGACAAGCCTCGACCGCCATCGCCGACCCTGCCCCAGCATCCGGGCAAGCTGGTGCTGGCGAGGAGGTGATGGTTTCTCTCTATGCCTCGCGCCAGAAGATCTACCCAAGGTCGGTGTCCGGTGTTTTCTCGCGCTGGCGCTGGCTGACCGTCTGGATCACGCAGCTTGTCTTCTACGGCCTGCCCTGGTTGGAGTGGAACGCGCGGCAGGCGGTGCTGTTCGACCTCGAGGCGCGGCGCTTCTACATTTTCGGCCTCGTTCTCTATCCGCAGGACTTCATCTACCTGACCGGCTTGCTGGTCATCTCGGCCCTGGCCCTGTTCCTGTTCACGGCCATCGCCGGACGCCTGTGGTGCGGATACGCCTGCCCCCAGACGGTTTACACCGAGATATTCCTCTGGATCGAAAAGCGGGTTGAGGGTGACAGGGCAGCCCGCATGCGCCTGGACAAGTCGGCTTTGTCGGCAGGCAAGTTTGGCAAGAAGTGGCTCAAACACGCGCTCTGGATTCTGTTTGCGCTGTGGACCGGTTTCACCTTTGTCGGGTACTTCACGCCCATCCGCGAACTGGGTGCCCTGACGCTGGCTGGCTCGCTGGGGCCATGGCAGACCTTCTGGATCCTGTTCTACGGTTTTGCCACGTATGGCAACGCCGGGTTCATGCGCGAGCAGGTCTGCAAGTACATGTGTCCCTATGCGCGTTTCCAGAGCGCGATGTTCGACAAGGACACCATGATCGTCACCTACGACGAAAAACGGGGCGAACCACGAGGCGCTCGGTCCAAAAAGGCGGACCCTGCTGCATTGAACCTTGGTCATTGCGTGGATTGCACACTGTGCGTCCAGGTGTGCCCCACGGGCATCGACATCCGCAAGGGGCTCCAATACGAATGCATCGGGTGTGGCGCCTGCGCCGACGTGTGCGATGAGGTGATGGACAAAGTGGGCTATCCGCGTGGACTGGTCAAGTACTCGACCCAGAACGGCATGAATCAGGGGTGGAGCAGGTCGCAGATGATCCGGCGCGCCTTGCGTCCCCGGGTGCTGGTGTACAGCGGAATCCTGATGGCCATCACGCTGGCCGTTTTCGTGAGCCTGTTCCTTCGCACACCGCTGAAGGTGGACGTCATTCGCGACAGGGGTGCGCTGGCCAGAATGGTCGAGCAGGGCCGTATAGAAAACGTCTACCGGCTGCAGATCATGAACGCCACCGAAGACACCCAGCGCTACACCATCAGCGTCTCGGGCCTGCCGGGCATCACCCTCGCTTCGGACAATGAAATTGAGGTGCTTGCCACTGAAGTGCGTGCAGTTGCGGTGCGGGTACAGATTCCTCCCAATGCGGCCCAGCCTGGCTCCCATGCCATCATGTTCGACATCATGTCCTCAGGCGACGAAACCCACCAGGTGGCCGAGAAGGCCGCCTTTCTGGTGCCTCGTTGAAAGTCTGCCACCCATCGATCGACTACAAGGAGATTCACCATGAACACCTCTGCTCTCAAGCCCCTGCCTTCCAAGTCATCGGCCGCCTGGTGGCGTGTGCCCCAGATGTGGCTGGTGGTGGGGCTGCCGACGGTGGCCGTGATGGGCAGCATCACGGCCGCCGTGATTGCCATCATGGGTGCGGACCCGGTGCTCGACAAGGCGGCCTATGAGCGTGACCGCTACCGTGTGCCAGCCCATCTGCAAGGTCAGGAGCGCATGGATGCCCTGATCCGGATGCAGCCGGCCCACCAGGCCCGCAACAACGCGGCCGCGCCCGTGGTTCCAGCGGACTGAACGCGCGCCTGCCAACCCAGAACATCCAACAACACACGAGGAGACATGAGCATGTGGACCCGGCGGCTGATGTGGATT
>SBFU01000291.1 GCA_006227785.1 Burkholderiales bacterium | reverse complement strand
CGACCCCAGTCTTCAACGCGGTGGATCTTGCCGCCGCCGGCGGTGATCATGCCCTTGTAACGCTCCAGCATGGCCGGAACCTGTTCGCTCTGGTCCGGATGGATCAGCAGGACGATTTCATAATGACGCATGGATTCTCCTTGTGGATGGACCGATCCGTCCAGGCCATTCGACCCGACCGGCTTCGGCAGAAGCTGCCCCCGGCGTCAACTCGGGATGCAGCAAGGCAAGCCCACCATTATAGCAACTGAGCCAGCCACCTTCAAGGTAGGGTGAGGGCGAGCCGCGATCGGTCGCCGCCGCTGGCATACTGCGCCACCCGCCCACCCGAATCGAAATGCCTTCCGAATCACCCTCGCCAGTCCTTGACCAGCCCAGGAACAAGGCCGATCTGTTCTGGAGTTTCACCTGGCTGGCCTTGCAGGGGTTCGGCGGTGTGCTGGCCGTGGTGCAGCGCGAACTGGTGGAGCGCAAGCGCTGGCTGAGCCGGGAGCAGTTCGTCGAGGACTGGGCTGTCGCCCAGGTGCTCCCCGGGCCGAATGTGGTCAATCTGGCCATGATGATCGGGGGGCGCCACTTCGGCCTGGGCGGCGCTATCGCCGCCCTGTCGGGCATGCTGCTGGCGCCTCTGGTGGTCGTGCTGGTGCTGGTGGCCCTCTACGGGCAGGTCGCCGAAAACCCGCTGGCCACCGGCGCGCTGCGGGGCATGGGCGCCGTGGCGGCCGGACTGGTGACCGCCACCGGCATTCGACTGATGGCCGCCCTGGAGCGCAATCCGCTGGGCATGACCACCTGTGTAGGGCTCGCGCTCACGACCTTCGTGGCCATCGCCCTGTTGCGCTGGCCTCTGGTCTGGGTGCTGCTGGGTGTGGGATCGGTGGCCTGCCTGCGGGCCAGCCAGCTTCTGGCGCGGCAGGCCGAGGCCAGGCGGGAGACCGGTCGATGACCGCCATGGAGCCGACCCTGCCCATGTGGCTGGATCTGTTCGGCCATTTCGCCCTGCTGTCTTTGCTGGCCGTTGGCGGCGCCATCACCACCGCACCTGACATGCACCGCTACCTGGTCCACCAGAACGGCTGGATCACCGATGCGCAGTTCACGTCCTCCATCGCCTTGTCGCAGGCCGCACCAGGGCCAAATGTGCTGTTTGTGGCCTTGTTGGGCTGGAATGTCGGCCTCAATGCGGGAGGCGGACCTGACGGTGGCTGGCTGGCCTGGGTGCTGGCTTTCGTGGGGGTGGTGGTGACCATGGTGGCCATCCTGCTGCCGTCTTCCATGCTGAGCTATGCCGTCAGCCGCTGGGCGCACCGGCACCGGGACCGTCATGGCGTGCGGGCGTTCAAGGCGGGCATGGCGCCGATCGTGATTGCGCTGCTGATTGCAACCGGTTGGCTGCTGATCTCGTCAAAGGATGTGCCAGCACGCGACTGGCCCTTGTGGTTGCTGATGGCCTTGACCACCTTGCTGGTCTGGCGCACCCGGGTCCACCTGCTGCTGCTGATCGGAACCGGGGCCGTCCTGGGCGCAACCGGGCTGGTCTGAGGCTGGCTTCAGGGTCGCTTCAGTCCGGCCAGACGGGCGACATCGATATCGCTCCAGGCCTCACGCAGGCCCTCGATGTCGACACTGTCACCGGTGAGCTCGACCAGCACGCCGTTGGGAAGCAGGCCGGTCAGCTCGGCCCGCCCACCATCCTTGCGGTACGCCTCCTTGAAGGTGATGCCACCTCTCTGGAACACGCGCTCGACCTCGTCGCGCGTCTCGCGGTTGACTGTGCTGCCGGCCCATGCACCCATGGCCATGGCCAGGGCGGGCACCGCACCAATGTCCTGCATGCCGACTTCGACACGGGCCTGCTCCGAGCTGTACTCGGCCGTGACCCGCGACAGGCTCATGCCCATGGCCGAGTCGGTGCGGGCCTCGATGGCGGTGCGCTCCAGGCCCAGCAGACGATCGGGCAAGGCTTGCTGCATCTGTTCCGGCGCGAAAGGTTGTGCACCCTGACCGGCACCGGTCATGGCGCCCATCATTTCACCCAGCGCCTTGCCTGCCGCCTGCCCGTCACCCTTGGCCTGCGCCTCTTCCATCCGTTGGGCCGCTTCTTCCATCTTTCTGCCCGCTTCCTCGAGCTTGCCAGTGTCGATGCGGATCTCCGTGCCCGGCAAGCGGATTTCCACATCGCCCTGCCCTGAGGAGTCCCCCATGCGCATGCCGCCCCCGCTTCGAGCACCACTCAGGGCAGCGCTGAGCGTGCCAACCACAATGGCGATCACCAGGATGCAGACCGCCAGCACCGCCGTGTAAGGCAAGGCCTTTTCCTCGGGCACCTTCATCATGACCGTGACGCCCGTGTACACGAGGTAAATCGAATACAGGGCCGCCAGCAAGCCAAGAACAGACAGGACCGGCACGATCTGGAACACGCCGCCAAGCAGCCCCGCCGTGGAGCCGTAGGCCACCAGTCTGAAAGCCGAGGCAAAGTCTTTTTCGCCTTTGAAGCTGGGCGCCAGTGCATCGGCAACCAGCGCAACCCCGTACATCATGGCCAGCGTCAGCACGAAGCCGACCACCATATGGGCCAGGCCATTGAGGATGGGCACCCGGAAGCTGAAGCCCATGGCGCCCACGCCCACCAGGCTCAACCCGACGAAGGAGGCGACAGCCGACACAGCGGCCAGAAAGACCAGGTAATCGCGGTAGATGGTCTTGATGTCATGGGCTTCGGCCGCAATCTGCGGCCACGTCTCCCGGGGGCGCAGCAGCATCGCCTGCACCCGGTCGACCAGACTGATGCGGCTGGATGTGGTGTTGTCTGGGGTATCCATCAGGCAGTCCTTTCTGTTTTATCCATCGTGTCCGCAGGCGCGGGCTCCAGCAACCGCGGCAGACAAAGCGCCGACGCGGCCCTGAGACAGGCGTCGGCGATGTCGTCCAAAGCGGTCTCCTCGGGGTTGACAATGACCACACGCGCTCCGTCTGCGCTCGCCTTGCGGGCCAGGCCGGCTGCAGGGTACACGACACCCGAGGTTCCGACCACCAGCATCAGATGACACTCGGTGGCCGCCCTTTCAGCCCGCGCGAGCAGATCGGGCGGCAAGGCTTCTCCGAACCAGACGACCGCCGGGCGGCGCAAATTGGCGCACACGGGACACCGGGGCGGACGACCCGCCAGCAGGGGCTGGGTCAGGCAACAGGGTCTGGGCTCGTCCAGCCAGCGGTCGCTGGCCAGGTCGCCATGAAGGGCCAGGGTGTGCGGCTGCCCGGCCCGCTGGTGCAGGTCATCCACATTCTGGGTGATCAAGGTCATCCGTCCCGGGTGTCTGATCGCGTAGTCCGCCAGCGCCCGGTGTCCTGGGTTGGGCTGCACAGCCAGCAAACCCGTCCGCCGTTGCTGGTACCAGTCCCAGACACGCTGCGGGTGGGCTCGGAAAGCGGCCTCGGTGGCCAAGTCCTCGGGCGAAAACCGGGCCCACAGCCCGGTGAGCGCATCGCGGAAGGTCGGGACACCCGACTCGGCACTCACACCGGCTCCCGTGAGCACCACGATCCGACTGGCCTCCTGCAGCCAGTCGCGGACACGGGTCACTGCGGCCTCGTCCACCCGAACTCAGGCGCGCTGACGCAACGCCTCATAAAGACAGACACCACTGGCCACGGAGACGTTCAGGCTCTCGACCGCGCCACGCATGGGGATGGACACCAGTTCGTCGCAGGTCTTGCGGGTGAGCTGGCGCATGCCCTGCCCTTCCGCCCCCAGCACCAACGCGACCGGTCCCTTGAGGTCCACCTGGTACAGGGTCCGGGGCGCATCGTCGCTGGTGCCGATCACCCAGATGTTGCGCTCCTTGAGCTCACCCAGCGTGCGCGCCAGGTTGGTCACCATGAAGTAGGGCATGGTTTCGGCAGCTCCACTGGCGACTTTGGCCACCGTGGCATTGATGCCTGCCGCGTGGTCCTTGGGCGCGATCACCGCATGGGCGCCGGCCCCATCTGCGACCCGCAGGCAGGCGCCCAGGTTGTGGGGGTCGGTGACGCCATCGAGCACGAGCAGCAAGGGCACCTGATGGTCCGCCTCCAGCTGTTCAAGCAAGGCATCCAGGGACTTCGCCTGCTCGACCGGCTGCACCCTGGCAGCCACACCCTGGTGCCCATGACTGCCTGCCAGCTTGGCCAGTCGAAGACCGTCCGCTTCGATCAGTCGGGCGCCGGCCTCACGTGCCCGTTCAAGGAACTGGCGCATGCGCTGGTCGCGCCGGGAAGCGTCAAAATAGATTTCGATGATGGAAGCCGGCGCCGTTTTCAGGCGAACACCAACGGCATGGAAACCGAACAGGACTTTGGGGGATGACATGCGCCGATTATCGGTCCACGCCATTGAGCGCAAGCTCCGCTGCCGGCACTAGCGCCGTACCAGCTCGACACGGCGGTTGCGCGCCCGCCCGGCTTCGGTGGCGTTGTCGGCCACGGGCTTCGTCAAGCCCATGCCCTGGCTTTCCAGTCGCTCGGAGCCCACGCCGCGGGCCACCAGCGCCTGGACCACCGCGTCCGCCCGCTGTTGCGAAAGTTGCTGATTGAAAGCCTCTGTTCCCTGGTTGTCGGTGTGGCCGACGACCGCCATCTTCCACGTCGGGCGCTCATGCAGCAGCTGGGCTGCGATGTCCAGTGCAGGGTTGGACGACGCCTGCAGGACGGCTGTTCCGCTGTCGAAATAAATGCCCGGCAATTCGACCGAGCCATGTTGCTCCAGCTTGCCGGCCAGTTCATCCAGGTTGATGCTGACCTTGCCAGACTGCATGCCGCCCGGCTCCACGATGTGCAGGAAGGTCCGCTGCGGATTGACCGCCACACTGATGTACACCGAGCCTGCGGCCGCAGGCATGCGGCCGGTGAAGTAACGCACGTCGCCGCCGACACCCAGGTTCAGCCCATTGATGCCCACCCAGCCAGGTCGGCGGTTGTGCCCGCAGGCCTGTCGGCCGGCACACTCGAAATCGACCACCAGCCCTCTGGCGGCCAGCGCCTGGCGGTAGTTCCGCTCGATCTCCAGGGTCGAACGGCCCTTGGGGTTGTCATAGCGCAGGCGGTTGACCTTGCCCTGAACTTCCTCGGCGACCGGTCCGCTGGCATCCAGTCCCACGATGCGCCGGTAGACGTTGAAGGACTCTTCGCCGTGTTCACGCAGCACAGAACCCTCGTAGGGTGACACCATGGGGTGATCGCTCAACTCGCCCTTTGCGGCGTGGACGGTGATCCATGAGCACAACAGCAGCAGGCCTGTCCAGCCGAGCCGCTGCCACGAGCCCCCTCGGCCTGGGACTTCGCGGTCCTCTGAAGATGGCGTCCTGTTTCCCATGGCTCACCCCCCGCGCACCCGCGCCAGCAAGGCCTCGTTGCTCACGAAGGTCTCTGTGCCCGAGGATTGCACATAGACACCACCATCCGCGATGCGCAAGGTGGTCTGTGCGCCCGTCTCCAGGTTGCGCAACTGGACACGCCCTGCATACGGCATGTTCAGCGCGCCAACGACCCCCTCGGGCGAATACCGCAGCAGATCGAGGGTTCTGATGTCCAGCGACTGACGAACCGGCGGCACGGAGGGAGCCCCCCCGTCCGACGAGAAGCGGCCGTCAGACAGCACGCGCAGGGAGACATTCCAGGTGCAGTCCCTTCCGTCAGGGCGACGGTCGGAAAGCACATCACGCCACTCGACGCTGTAGGCGCCAGCCGGCGCGCTGCCGGAAAGCCGACCCACGGCCATGGTGACCGTCTCGTTGCAGGCCGAACCACGCGTCTGGATGTTCAGGCTTCGGAAGAACACGCGTGTGACCTGCCCTCCTCCGCCCCTGATCTCCACATCCATGTCGGCCTGCACATTGCCAGGTACCACAAATACTTCGGCCGATCCGTTGTAGGTGTTCAGCACCCCTCCCATGGGTACGACACATGAAGAAAACTGGACGCCCGACAGGGCACCCAGGTCCACGGTGTTGACCGTTCCACCGCCTGGACACGGACGCACCGCCTTGGGCAACGCGACCGATGCGCTGCGACCGGCCGGCAGCAACTCCTCAAGAGCACCCTCATCGATGCTGGCACCAGCCGATCCGGAGGCCCCTGAGACACCGCGCTCTGCCACCAGTCCTCCCACCCTGGAACCTCCGACCACTGTGGGTGTGGCCTGCGCCAGGTGATGGACATAGGCATTCAGAAGCGCGGTCATGTCGGCTGATGCGAAGGCCGCGTCCCGCCCTGCGGCGCCGGCTCCGTCCAGGCCGCTGTCACCCGACCCGCCTCCGCCACAGGCGACCGCCAGAAGACACGATGCCAGCACCGGCCAGCAAGGACGAAGGGGACGGCTGTGCGATGGCGATGGGGACATCTCAGGCTCCTTGAAGTGTTGTTGGGTGGCCGGGGTTGTCCCTGCCAGTGCCTGCAGTGTCTCGGGCGGCCCGACGCTGGACAATAGGCCGAATGCCCCATGGCCCGCCATCGGGCGATCACGCTATCCTTCGCACCAAGATGTCCGAGTCCGCGCCAACTCCGCCTCTGCCGGCCATTGCGTTCGGCCTGTTGCTGGTCGATGACCACCCCCTGTTTCGGGAGAGTTTCGGCATGGCTGTGCGGCAGCTGGCGCCGCACATCGATGTGGTGACCGTCGCGTCCATCATCGAGGCCACCTGTCAGCTGGAACGGCATCCGCAGCGTTTCGACCTGGTGCTGCTTGACTACCGCATGCCCGGCACCACCGGACTGGCAGCGGCCATTCAGCTGGGCCAGCGCTTTTCGGATCTGAGCTTCGGATTGATCTCGGGAGAGGATGTGGGTGTGCTGGCGAGCCAGGCCCGCGAAGCCGGACTGTCGGCCTTCCTGTCCAAATCCATGGAGATGAGCGAGCTGATGTCGGCCCTGGAACGCCTGGGTCGGGGAGAAAGCTGCTTTCACGAGCCGGTGACACCGCCTTCGCCCGACACCGGGTGCGCCGATTTCGGTCTCACCGAAAGGCAGATGGAAGTCATCCGGCTGCTGGCCACGGGCGCCAGCAACAAGGTGATCGCCCAGACCCTGGGCATTTCCCCATCCACCGTGAAAAACCACCTGGACACCATTTTCGACAAGATGGGCGTGGGCAACCGCCTGCAGGCGGTCGTGCTGGCACGGGCGCTTTTGTCCTGAATCCAGGGCCGCCGCATGAACCTGACCCCGGCCGATCAAGCCGCAACTGAAACCGGCAATGCGCTGAAGGTCCAGCACGAGGTGTTGCGACTGAGCATGAGGTGGTCTCCAGGCGCTGTGGCCTGGCAAGCGGTGATCACCCTGCTGATGGCGGCCTACTTCGGTTATCCCCAGCACGTTCCCGCTGCGATCGCATGGGCGTGCGCCGTGTTTCTCGGCATGGGCCTGCGCATCCTGCGCCCGTTGCGCCAACCCCCGATGGAGGCTTCGGCCATGCAGCAGGCCCTGCGCTGGCACCGGCTTCGGGTACTGTTCAGCGCATGCGCCTGGGGTAGCGCCGGCATTCTGCTCTTTGACGCCCAGGACGTCTTCAAGGCCCTGGCCCTGACGGTGGCGCTCGTCTCGACGTCGATTGCCTTTTCGTTCTCGGCATCGTCCGATTCACTGGCATTGAGGTTGTCCATGCCACTGCTCATCGGACCCATCGTCTTCAGCCTCCTCGCCAGTGGCGACCGCTCTTTGGTGACCCTGGGCCTGATCGGCGCCAGTTTCGTTTTCCTGATGCTGCGACTGGTACAGGACCGGAGCCGGCAGCTGGAGGAGACCATCGACTTGCGCCTGCAGGCCCAGCAGGCCCGGGACGCCAAGCAGCGTTTTCTGGCCGCCGCCAGCCACGACCTGCGCCAGCCACTGCAAGCGCTCAACCTGTACCAGGGACTGCTGGCCCGCGGTGACTTCAGCCCCCGGGTGGTCGACAGCATGGGGCAATGCCTGGAGGCGCTCGACCGTCTGCTTGACGGCATTCTGGATATTGCCCGCCTGGACGCCGGGCGGGTCGAGGTGCATGCCAGAGCGGTCCACCTGCCCGCCATGATGCTGCGTGTCTTCAGGCTCCATGACCCATTGGCCCGGGGCAAAGGCCTGAAACTGCGTTTGCATGTTCGCGACCTGTGGGTTCACACAGACCCTGACCTTCTGGAGCGCATCCTGTCCAACCTGCTGTCCAACGCCATCCGCTACACCCACCAAGGCGGCGTTCTGCTGGCCGCCAGACCATTCGGACAGCAGGTGCGCTTGCAGGTGCTGGACACCGGCATCGGTATTGCACCCGAGCACCTGGACATCGTGTTCGAAGAATTCATGCAACTGGGCAACGTCGAGCGCGCCCCGGATCGGGGCACCGGGCTGGGCCTGGCCACAGTGCGGCGCCTCTGCCTGTTGCTCGACCTGCCCCTGCAGGTCCGATCAACCCCGGAACGGGGCACCAGCTTCGAAATCCGGCTGCCCGTGGTGCACGCGCCCGAGCCTCAGGTGGAGCCCACCGCGCCCGAAGACCAGACCCCGGGTCGCACCGCATCGCGCGTCTTGCTGGTCGAAGACCACGCCCTGGTGCGAGATTCGTTGGTTCAACTGATGCGCGGCTGGCACCTCGAGGTGCTGGCGGTTGACAGCGCAGAAGCTGCGTTGGAGGCACTCCAGACGTTTGCGGCCGACACGGTGATCAGTGACTGGCGCCTGCCCGGGCCCATGGATGGGCTGGCACTTCTGCGCCAGCTGCAAGGGAACCCCTGTGTCGCGCGCTGCATTCTGCTGACCGGCGAACTGGCGCTGGAGGCCCCCGCGGACGTGCCGGTGCTGCGCAAACCGATCCGGCCCCTGCGACTGAAATCGCTGTTGCAACAACCCGCAGGTTCGACTGGCCGTGTCTGAGATTCCGTCTTGAAAACAGGGACGACCGGTCAATCCAGCGAAAGCACCCGCCCCGCCTCGATCGTGACCCGTCGCTGGCACTGGCTGGCGATCTCCCGGTCATGGGTCACCAGCACCAGCGTGGTCCCCAGCTCGGCATTGAGCTCGAACATCAGCTGCATGATCCGCCCGCCGGTGGCAAAGTCGAGGCTGCCTGTCGGTTCGTCGGCCAACAGGACGGCTGGCTTGACCACGAAAGCGCGTGCCAGCGCCACCCGCTGCTGCTCTCCACCCGACAGCAGCTTGGGGTAGTGCCCCAGCCGCTCGCCCAGGCCCACGCGCTCCAGCATGTGTACCGCGGCCACTCGGGCATCACGGCGCCCGGCCAGCTCAAGCGGCAGCATCACGTTCTCAAGCGCTGTCAAATTGCCCAGCAGCTGGAAGCTCTGGAACACAAAACCCACCTTCTCGGCCCGCAACGCCGCCCGCTGGTCCTCGTCCAGACCGAAGATGTTGACCCCGTCGATGTGAACTGTTCCGCTGCTGGGTGTATCCAAGCCTGCAACGATGGACAGCAGCGTGCTCTTGCCTGAACCGGAGGCCCCGACAATGGCGGCCGTTTCCCCACGTTTCAGGTTGAAATCGATATCGCGCAGAATCTCCAGCGTACCGGTCGAATCGCTGACCGACTTGTACACATGATCCACCGCAATCATGACATCCGACATGGGAAGGCCTGAAGTTGAAACGACGTCACTTTAACGCGCTCGCACTGGCCGGCATCACGCCGGGTCTTTTCGCCCAGGCCAAAGCGCCTTCGGGTGCGGCACAGGGCCCGTCCATCCTGATCGTGGGCGACTCGCTCAGCGCCGAATACGGGTTGCAACGTGGACGTGGCTGGGTGGCCCTGCTGCAACAGAAACTGGGCGCCGAACGCGTCTCGGCGCAGGTGATCAATGCCAGCATCAGCGGAGACACCACGGCTGGCGGGCGCTCCCGCCTGCCCGCCCTTCTGCGCCAGCACCAGCCCGCCGTGGTGATCATCGAGCTGGGCGGCAATGACGCCTTGCGCGGCCTGCCCCTGAACATGACCCGCGACAACCTGTCGACCATGGCCCGGCTGTCACGCGAGGCCGGCGCCAAGGTGGTGATCGTCGGCATGGAAATGCCGCCCAACTACGGGGCACGTTACGCTCAGGAGTTCCGGGAGGTCTTCAGCACCGTGGCCAAAGCCGAGCAGGCCGCGCTGGTGCCCTTCTTTCTGGCCGGCGTTGCCGACGGGCCCGACCCCCTCAAGCTGTTCCAGGCAGACCGGATCCATCCCAACGAAGACGCGCAGCCCATCATGTTGGCGAACGTCTGGCCCACTCTGCGCCCCCTGCTGCCTCGCTGAACCTGACAGGTACCCGGCGATAATCGCCGAATGCCTGTTCACACCCTCAGCGCAGCCGATACCTTGCGTCGGCTGCAGGATTTCCACGCCATCATCGACGCCCGTTCGGAAGACGAACACGCTCTGGACCATCTACCGGGCGCCGTCAACTGGCCCACCCTGAACAATGTCGAGCGTGCCACCATCGGCACGCTGTACAAGCAGGTCAATGCGTTCGAGGCCAAGAAGCGGGGTGCAGCCATCGCGGCCAGAAACATCGCCGGTCACATCGAAAAACACGCGCTTGACAAGGCACGCGACTGGAAACCCCTGGTCTACTGCTGGCGCGGCGGCAACCGCAGCGGCGCCCTGGCGACCATCCTGAGCGCCATTGGCTTCCAGGTCTCGCTGGTTGACGGCGGCTACAAGGCCTGGCGCGCCGCTATGGTCGCCGATCTGCCGACACAGGCAGGGCGCCTGCACTACCGGGTCATCTGCGGTCCGACCGGAAGCGGCAAAACCCGTTTGCTCCAACATCTGGAACAACAAGGTGCCCAGGTGCTCGACCTGGAAGCACTGGCCTGCCACCGCAGCTCGGTGCTCGGTCACATTCCAGGGGTGGCCCAACCCAGCCAGAAGCGGTTTGACTCTCTGGTCTGGGATCGCCTGCGCCGGTTTGACGACAAGCGACCCGTGTTCGTCGAAAGCGAAAGCAAGAAAGTCGGCAACCTGCGGGTGCCCGACGCCCTGATCGAGGCCATGAGGGCCAGTCCCTGCATCGACCTGCAACTGCCGGACGAAGAGCGGGTGGCCCTGCTGATGGAGGACTACGATTTCTTCGTCAAGGATCCGGATTTCTTTTGCCGCCGCCTGGAGGCATTGACCGAGCTGCGCGGGAAGATGACCGTCGGGAGCTGGGTCACGGACGTCCGTGAAGGGCGCACGGCCGAGGTGGTCATGGACCTGCTCAGGCGGCACTACGACCCGACTTACGCGGCCTCCATCCGAAGGAACTTCGTGCGATACGGGGAGGCGACTCCCCTTTTCATGCCGGACCGATCGTCCGGGGCGTTTGAGACTGCAGCCCGCCAACTGCTTCAGACTGGTGGCTGAGCCACCCAGGCTGTACTGCAGGGTGACCGAACCGCCCTGCCCTTTCAGTCCACCGAATCGCTGGGCGCCCCTTCATCCGGCGTGACGGATCCATCCCGGGTCTCAGCATCCTCATCGGGATGTCCATCGGAACCCAGCTTGCGCGCATTCTTGGCACGCAGCTTCTCTTCTTTTTTCTGCTTCTTGGCCAACTCGCGCTGGCGCTTTTCGTATCCGTAGTTGGGTGTGGCCAAAGCGGTTGATCTCCGTGGAATGAACTGGGCTCAGGATACCAGTTTCGCCAGCCCCTGCGCCAGATCGGCCTGCAGATCTTCCACCGACTCCAGACCCACGGCGAAGCGCACCAGCCCACCGCGATGCGGCCAAGCCGTGAGCGACCGTATCGACCGCACATCGTAGGGTGCACACAGGCTGACAGGACCGGCCCAGCTCCAGCCCAGCTGGAAGAGGCTCAGGCTGTCGCAAAACGCATCGACTTGCGCAGAAGAGAATTTCTCGTCAAAAACCACACTGAACAGGCAGGCAGCGCCTTGGGCATCGCGCTGCCAGAGCCTGTGGCCGGGCGAACCAGCCAGTGCCGGGTGAAGCACCTGGGCAACCCCCTGTTGCGATTGCATCCACTGCGCCAGTTCCCGCGTAGCCTTGTCCTGGGCCTGGTAGCGCAAGGCCACCGTGGGGAGGCCGCGCAGCACCAGTTCGGCATCGTTGGCCCCCACACCCAGTCCCAGGCGCATGTGGCACAAAAGGATCTGCCGGTGCAGTGCCGGGTCGCGGGTCACCACGGAGCCCATCAGGACGTCAGCTCCCCCGCTGGGGTACTTCGTCAATGCCTGCATGGACACGTCAATGCCGAGATCGAAGGCACAGAACGCCAGACCCGCACCCCACGTATTGTCCAGAACGGTGACAGCCGGGCGGTCTGCCACCTGACGTGCATTGTGCTGCCGAACCACGTCCGTCAGAGCGGGAAGATCCGGATATTCCAGCGTGATCGAACCTGGTGCCTCCAGCCAGACCAGGCGCGTAGCCGGCGTAAGCCGGCTGGCGAGGTCTGCCGGTTCCATGGGGTCGTAGTAGCCGACCTGCACGCCCCACTGGCGCATCTCCGCCTCGGCAAAGGCCTTGCCCGGCCCATAGGCGTTGTCGGGCAACAGCATATGGTCCCCCTGGCGCAGGAACGCCATGTCCACGAGGCTGATGGCCGACAGGCCACTGGGTGCGAGCACGCAGAACTGGCCACCTTCCAGCGTGGCGATCCGCTCCTCCAACGTGAAGGTCGTCGGTGTGCCATGCAGGCCGTAGGTGTAGCCGCTCTTGTCTTTCCAGTCGCGGCTGCGCAGCGCCTGCACGTCCGGGAAGATGACCGTGGAAGCCTTGTGCACACCCGGCGCCACCGCCTCGAAGCCATCCGGCGGGCGGTAGGCATGGTGGATGAGACGGGTGGACGGATCGGATGTGGGCATCAGTCAGGACCTGGGCTGTAGCTTTGGACTGCAGGTGTCAAGGCAGTTGCCAGGAACTTACAGCTTCCACTTCTCCAGCAACTGCGCAGGACGCATGCTGTCGTAGCTCTCGAACGGCTGGTGGATCCAGGGGTTCGTCGGAAGGAACTCGACGGAGTAGTCGGGCGTGAAGGTGGACAAGGCCTTGGTCCAGATCACCGCGCTGCGCAACTCGGTGATGGGCGCGTAATTGTTGCGCAACTGGTCGATCACCGCGTGCAAGGTGTGGCCTGAATCGGCCAGATCGTCCACCAGCAGAACCCGACCGGCAATCTCGCCCTTGGGTGTCGTGATGTACCGGGCGATGTCCAGCTTTCCCTGCACGGTGCCTGCGTCGGCCCGGTACGAGCTGGTGGACATGATGGCCAGCGGAACATCGAAGATGCGCGAGAGAATGTCGCCAGGCCGCATGCCCCCGCGTGCCAGACACAGGATGGTGTCGAAAGCCCAACCCGACTGGTAGACCTTGAGAGCCAGCTTCTCGATCAGGTTGTGGTACTCGTCGTAGGACACATACAAGTGCTTGCCATCTTCAGTCAGCATGGGGTCTCCGGGTGGGGGTCGGTCGCGAAATTCTGCACGAAAGGCCGGCTGGCGGCCATCACTGGAACGGATGCCTCAGCAGGATGGTGTGATCACGGTCAGGGCTGGTCGAAATGACATGGATCGGAACCCCTGTGGTTTCCTCGATGCGCCGCAGGTACTGCTGGGCATGGCGTGGAAGGTCTTCATACCGGGTCACGCCAACCGACGAGTCGCTCCATCCGGGCAGGGTTTCGTAAATGGGTTCACAGCGGGCAATTTCGTCGGCGCCCATGGGCAGAATGTCGACACGTTCGCCGTCCAGCTGGTAGCCGACGCACAACTTCAGCTCCGCCAGGCCGTCCAACACATCCAGCTTGGTGATGCACAGGCCGGTCAACCCGTTCACCTGTGCCGAGCGCTTGAGCAGTGCGGCATCAAACCATCCGCAACGGCGGCTGCGGCCGGTGGTGACACCCTTTTCCGCACCCACGGTCGCCATGTGCCAGCCCGGCGTACCTTCGGTCTGCCAGTCGAGTTCGGTCGGGAAAGGTCCTCCGCCGACACGGGTGCAGTACGCCTTGGTGATGCCCAGCACATAGTGCAGCAGGCCAGGCCCCACGCCCGAACCGGCTGCCGCGTTGCCTGCCACGCAGTTGCTGGACGTGACGAACGGATAGGTGCCATGGTCAATGTCGAGCAAAGTACCCTGGGCTCCCTCGAACAGCAGGTTGGCCCCGGTCCGGTTGGCGTCGTTGAGCTCACGAGAGACGTCAGCAATCATGGGGCGCAGTTGTTCGGCCTGCTGCAGGACCTGGGCCAGCAGCGGGTCGAACTGGACCTGCCCCTTTTCCACGAAGACGGACAGCGGCTGGTCCTTCAGCCACGGCACCATCGACCAGTCGACCTGCGCAGCGTCCAGCGCAGCCAGCTGGGTGTTGTAGTAGGCGATCAGATCGCGCAGCTTGGCGGCAAAGCGCTCAGGGTACTTGAGGTCCTGCACGCGCAGCGCCCGGCGAGCCACCTTGTCCTCGTAAGCGGGTCCGATGCCGCGACCGGTGGTTCCGATCTTGTCCGTACCGGCCTTTTCCTTGGCGGCCTCGCGGGCCACATCCAGCGCGGCGTGGAACGGCAGGATCAGCGGGCATGCCTCGCTGACGCGCAGGCGCGATCGGACTTCGACCTGCGCCGCCTCAAGGCCACCGATCTCCTCCAGCAACTTGCCCACCGACAAGACCACTCCATTGCCCACATAGCATTTGACGCCGGGGCGCATGATGCCGCTGGGTATCAGGTGCAACGCCGTCTTGACCCCATTGATCACCAGGGTGTGACCGGCGTTGTGGCCACCCTGGAATCGCACAACACCCTGCGCAGACTCGGTCAGCCAGTCGACCAGCTTGCCTTTGCCCTCATCGCCCCATTGGGTGCCCACCACCACCACATTGCGCCCTGGAATGGCGCTGTTGCCGTTTGTCATCTGCTGGTTTCCGTTCAAATGTTGCGTACCGTCCAGGCGCCCGCCTGGGCCGCGTCCGGGACCAGTTCGCGATCGCAATGGAATTCATCGATTTCATGCTCGTGCCCTGGCAGGGAGCAGACCACGGTGTGCCCTTGCGAGCGCAGGCGGGCGATGGCCTCACGCAGCGCCGCTTCCATGCCCCACGGCGCCCGCACAGCGGCCCTCAAAGGCTGGGGCGGCACCATGGCCACCAACTCCTTGATGTCGAGGCTGAAACCGACGGCTGGCCGTTTCCGTCCGAACACGGCTCCCACTTCGTCGTAGCGTCCTCCGCGCGCCAGCTCGGCGGCCTGTGCGCCTTGCGCATTGGAAGCACCGAACAGGGCGAATCGCACGCCGGTGTAGTAGGCATAGCCTCGGAGGTCGGCCAGATCGACCGACACCCTCATTCCCTGAACGTGTGACGCCAGCCATTGCAAGCTGTCCAAGGCCTCATGCATGGCAGGTGACGGTGTCAGCCGCTCACGGGCCTCTTGCAGTACGGCAAGGTCTCCATGCAAATCCGGCAGGATCAGCAGGTCGGACCTGACACCCTCAGCCAATCCCTGGGACAGGAGGTCCAGTTCGGCGACATCCTTGACAGCCAGCGCCGCGTGGATGCGCTTCACATGGGCCGAGTCCAGGCGCACGCCATCCAGCACCGCATCAATCACCCGCACATCGGCCATGTCCAAAAGCAGATCGTCGATACCCGACGCCCGGAGACAGGCCTGGGCCAGCTCGATCACTTCCAGATCAGCTTCCAGGCCGGCATGGCCATAGATCTCGGCACCGAACTGCAGCGGTTCGCGGCTGGCGAGCGGCCGATCAATGCGGGTATGGACAACAGGCCCGCAATAGCTCAGGCGGGCCACGCCCTGACGGTTGAGCAGGTGGGCGTCGATACGGGCGACCTGGGGCGTGCTGTCGGCCCGCAGCCCGAGCGTGCGGCCCGAGAGTTGATCCACCAGCTTGAAGGTCTGAAGGTCCAGCGCTTCCCCGGTACCGGTGAGCAAGGACTCCAGGTGCTCCAGCAGCGGCGGCATCACCAACTCATAGCCGTAAGCTCGGGAGGTATCGATCAGGCTGCGCCGCAGTTCTTCGATGTGACGCGCCTCGGAGGGCAGGACATCGGCAATGTGATCTGGGAGAACCCAGGCAGACATGGGCATGGCGGTGCAGGAATTAAAACCGGCATTTTACCGGCCCGCCTGCCCCGCTTCGGGCACCACCGGCCGAACTTGCATGGGTGGGGACTGCAAGGACAGGCCCAGGGTCAGCTTGTGCCCCACCATAACAGCACACCCAAGCCCACGGAAACCAGTCCGAAGAAGCGCAATTGCCCGTCCCGCAGCCGCAGCATGTCCGAAAACATGCGGCGCCAGGCGGAGGGCAGCAGCAAGGGCAGGATCCCCTCAAAAACCAGCATCAGGCCCAGCGCAGGCCAGAAGACATCGGCCAGCGCCACGAGGGACTCAGCGCGCCGGGGTGCTGCTGCGCAAGGAGCGGAAGAAGTCGGACGAAGGATCGACGACCAGCACATCCGACTTGCCCGAGAAGCTGGCCTTGTAAGCCTCCAGGCTGCGGTAGAACTGGGCAAAGGCCGGGTCACGACCAAAAGCGTCTGCGTAGGCCGCTGCAGCGGCTGCATCGCCCTCACCCTTGATCCTCTGCGCGTCCCGGAACGCCTCAGCCACGATCACCTCGCGTTCGCGGTCGGCTTCGGCCCGGATCTTCTCGCCTTCGGCAAAGCCGGTGGAACGCAGTTCGTTGGCCACCCGCTTGCGCTCTGCCTCCATCCGGTCATATACGGAGCGGGTGATCGATTCCGCATAGTCGACACGGGTGATGCGGACATCGATCACGTCCATGCCCCAAGGCTGGTCTGCACCGCGCACCGCGGCCAGGACCTCGCGCTGGACGTCTCGCATCAGCTCCTCCCGCCGGGTCGAGAGCAGTTCCTGCAGGGTTCTCTTGTTGACCTCCTGCTGGAAGGCGTTGCGCGCAACCCGGTTCAGTTGCAGTGCACCGGCGCGTTCGTTCAGTCCCACGTTGCGGATGTAGGCCTGCGGGTCGCTGATGCGCCAGCGCAC
>SBFU01000406.1 GCA_006227785.1 Burkholderiales bacterium | reverse complement strand
CCCTTGCGTGCCCTGCGCAACACTTTCTGCACCACATCGTTGTGCGCCTGAGGCCAGAACCAGCGCCGTCGCAGCTGCCAGCCGTCAATGATGTCGCCCACCAGATACAGACTTTCACTCGGGTGAGCGCGCAGAAAGTCGAGCAGCGCACTGGCCTGGCAGCCCGGCGTGCCCAGGTGCAGGTCCGAGATGAACACGGCCCGATGGCGCACCGACTCCGTCTTGTCACCGGGGTCATCATGGCCGGCCTCGTCCGCCAGGTAGGCGCCGGACGCCGCGGCCACCGCCACCCGTGCGGTGAGGATGGCCGAACCCGCCGATGGCGACTTCATCACGCCCCCAGGAAGTGGCGCCGGTAACGCGGCGGCAGATCGGCGATCCGCATCATCATGGGCAGGTCCGCGGCGTTGAAGTCGGGGTCCCAGGCCGGAGGTCCCAGCACTTTGGCGCCCAGACGCAGGTAGCCCTTGATCAGCGCCGGCGGCTCCACATCGAGCGTGTCGTCCAATTGCTCGATGGGCAGCGGCAGGCGTGGACGGACATGGAATTCGATGGAGGCCAGGTGCTTGTGCTTCACCTGTCGCCAGATGCTGGCGGCGGCATGCCCGCCTCCCACCATGCCTTGGGGACCCTGCCAGTTCATGGGAATGCTGGCACAACCGATCATCACATCCAGCTGGTTGCGCACCATGAACTCGGCCAATGCGCCCCACAGTGCCATGATGACCCCGCCATGCCGGTGGTCACGGTGCACGCAACTGCGCCCCAGCTCCACCATGCGCTCCCGGACGGTGCGCAAACGTGTCAGGTCGAACTCGGTGTCGCTGTAGGTGCTGCCCACGCGCCGCGCCTGTGCCGGCGTCAGCACCCGGTAGGTACCGATCACCTGCCGGGTCTGTGCATCGCGCACCAGCAGGTGTTCGCAGAAATCGTCGAACAGGTCCACGTCGTGTCCGGGGACGGCATTCGACAGGATGGCTCCCATCTCGCCGGCGAACACCGCGTGCCTCAGGCGTTGCGCTTCACGAACCTCGTCCAGATGCCGCGCCCAGGCCACCTCGATCCCCTGACTTTGTTCCTGGGCCACCATCGGGCGAGGCGAAAAGCCGGTGTCCGGATGAAGTGACCCCCTGGGCAGCGCGCGGGGGGACAGGTCGAAGGTGGGGGTCGGCAGTTCTTTCATCCGGGCATCTCCAGCTGCACCGTGCAGCTCTTGGCGCCGATTCTGGTCAGGCGATGTGACACCGCGAAGAAGTGCGAATGACAAAGCGATGACTTCTTGTGGCGGTTGATCCGGCGCATTTCGATGACGGTCGCGCACCCTTCACCGTCCTGTCACACAGGCCCGATACGCTATCGCTCCCATCATCTGTCGAGGCCCGCCCCATGCTTCCCGACTTCCACCAGGACATCGTCCAGCGCATAGAACGCGACCTGATCGACAGCTACGACGAAGAGCTGGAGCTGGAGATCGAGGACCGCCAGTTGAACGAGGCCGGCCAGGTGCTTGCCCGAACGGACGCCGAACAGTCGGAACGCCTGCGGTACTTCAAGGAGCTTTTCAGACTCCAGGCCGAGCTGGTCAAGCTGCAGGACTGGGTCGCCCACACGCGCCAGAAGGTGGTGATCCTGTTCGAGGGCCGCGACGCGGCCGGCAAGGGCGGCGTCATCAAGCGAATCACGCAGCGCCTGAACCCGCGTGTCTGCCGCGTGGTGGCCCTGCCCGCCCCCAACGACCGCGAGCGAACCCAATGGTATTTCCAGCGCTATGTGCCGCATCTGCCGGCAGCCGGCGAGATGGTGCTGTTCGACCGCAGCTGGTACAACCGGGCCGGCGTCGAGAAGGTCATGGGCTTCTGCAACGAACACGAGTACGAAGAGTTCTTCCGCTCCGTTCCCGAGTTCGAGCGCATGCTGGTGCGCTCCGGCATCCGGCTCATCAAGTACTGGTTTTCCATCACCGATGATGAACAGCACCTGCGCTTCCTGGGACGCATCCACGACCCGCTCAAGCAATGGAAGCTCAGTCCCATGGACCTGGAAAGCCGCCGGCGCTGGGAAGACTACACCCGCGCCAAGGAAACCATGATCGAGCGCACGCACATTGCCGAGGCACCCTGGTGGGTGGTACAGGCGGTGGACAAGAAGAAGGCACGCCTGAACTGCATCCACCACCTGCTCGGGCAGTTCGGCTACCACGAGGTCGAGCGCCCCGAGGTGGTGCTGCCAGCGCGGGTGCGCAACCCCGACTACATCCGCCACCCGGTACCGGCGGACATGATCGTGCCCGAAGTCTACTGAGTCGACGGCCTCGGGCCTGCGAGAATGGCGGGCGTGACTGCCCTGCCCGCCACCTCCCACACACTGATCGCCCACCCGGCCTCGCCCTGGGCCACAGGCCTGAGGGTCGACGTTGCCCTGTCGGTGGCTGGCACGATCAACGGCCCAGGCTTGCTGCTGAATTACCGCGTCCACGGTGCGGCGGATGAACTTGCTGCCCTGGCTATCCCGCCGGCGCGGGCTGCAGGACCGGCCGACGGGCTGTGGCAGGCCACCTGCTTCGAGCTCTTCGTGGGTCGTCCCGATGACCCTGCCTACCGGGAATTCAACTTCTCGCCGTCCGGGCAATGGGCGTGGTATGTCTTTTCGCAAGAGCGACAGCGTGACGCTGTCCCTCCCCCTGTGTTCTCGCCACCCGAGCTTGAATGGCAGCCCGGAGTTTGCCCAGTCCTCGTGGCCTGGGTGCCGGCCGCCCTGCTGCCGCCCCGTCCCTGGCGCATGGGCCTGAGCACCGTGCTGGCCCACCGGGACGGTCGGCTGGCCTATCTGGCACTGCACCACCCGAAAGACCGTCCTGACTTCCACGAGCGCGCAGGCTGGATCCTCTCGCCCGACCTTCCCCACTTACCGGCGTCGACCTGACTGGCCACCCAACTCAACCCTCCCATGCAAATCGGCATCGAACGCTTTGTGCAAGACCCCACGTTGCGCGCACCCCTGGCTGGCCGCCGTGTCGCCCTGCTGGCCCACCCAGCCTCGGTCGCCCGAGACCTGACCCATTCACTGGATGCTTTGGTGGCCCTTCCGGATGTCAAGCTGACAGCGGCGTTCGGCCCGCAGCATGGGCTGCGTGGCGACAAGCAGGACAACATGGTCGAGTCGCCCGACTTCACCGACCCCCAGCTGGGCATTCCGGTGTTCAGTCTGTACGGCGAGGTCCGTCGCCCCACCGACGCCATGATGGACACGTTCGACGTGCTGCTGGTCGACCTGCAGGACCTCGGCTGCCGCATCTACACCTTCATCACCACCTTGCGCTATGTGCTGGAGGCCGCTGCCGGACACGGCAAGGCCGTGTGGGTGCTGGACCGGCCGAATCCGGCCGGGCGCCCGGTTGAAGGCACGCTGCTGCAACCGGGCTGGGAAAGCTTTGTGGGCGCGGGACCCATGCCCATGCGGCACGGCATGACCATGGGCGAGCTGGGGCACTGGTTCATCGCACAGCTGGGTCTTGACCTGGAGTACCGTGTCATTCCCATGGCGGGCTGGTACCCTGACGAAGGCCCGGGCCACGGCTGGCCGATCGGCGAGCGTACCTGGGTCAACCCCAGCCCCAACGCCCCCAACCTGTGGATGGCGCGCGCCTATGCCGGCACCGTCATGCTGGAAGGCACGACTCTCAGCGAAGGCCGGGGCACCACCCGTCCGCTGGAGCTGTTCGGCGCTCCTGATATTGACGCGCAGCGCCTGATGGCCGACATGCAGCAGATCGCTCCGCAATGGCTGGCCGGCTGCCGCCTGCGCGCCTGCTGGTTCGAACCCACCTTCCACAAACACGCCGGCCAGCTCTGTGCCGGCGTCCAGATTCACGTCGAGGACCCGACACACTACGATCACCAGGCCTTCCGTCCCTGGCGCCTGCAGGCCCTGGCCTTCAAGGCCTTGCGCCTGCAAAGCCCGGACTACCCCCTCTGGCGCGACTTCCCCTACGAATACGAGCACGACCGCCTGGCCATCGACCTCATCAACGGCGGGCCTTCGCTGCGGGAGTGGGTGGACAATCCGTGCGCCATCGCTGGCGACCTGGACACGATCGCCTGTGCCGACGAGGCAGCATGGCTGGAATCCCGCCAACCGTTCCTGCTCTATTGAGCGCTTTGCGGACCGGAGCTCAAAGCCACTTCTGCATGAACTGCGCTGTGCCCATGGCCGGGTCCAGCTGGTAGCCGGCATAGCCCATGCGCTCATACAGGCGAAGGGCTGGCCGGTTGCCCGACAGCACCTCCAGCGTCATCTTCACGGCGCCCCGTTGAAGCGCCTCCTGTTCGGCCACACGCAGCATCTGCTCGGCCACGCCGCGTCCGCGGTGGCTGGCCAGCACCGCCACATCGTGCACATTGACCAGCGGCCGGCACTTGAAGGTGGAAAAGCCTTCAATGCAGTTGACCAGGCCCACCGGCGCATCGCCGTCAAAGGCCAGCACGCTGAAGGCCTGTGGCCGGGCGGCCAACTCGCGCACCAGGTTCTGGCGTGCATAGGCAGACAAGCCTTCACCACCGCCCGCCGGGTCGCGTGCGTAGGCATCGAGCAGCATGACCATGGCCGCCGCGTCGACGGTGTTCGCAAAGTCGGCCAAACGCACCGAAAACGTCGCCGCCATCAGCCAGCCTTTGCCGCCTCAACCAGCCGATCAGCGAAGGTTCTGGCCTGGACCGCATCGCGTGCTTCCACCATCACGCGCAGCAAGGGTTCGGTACCACTGGCGCGAATCAGGACACGCCCGTTTTCGCCCAGTTCAGCCTCGACGGCCCTGGTTTCCTCGGCCAGGCGCGGGTTGGACTTCCAGTCCTGCTCGGGGCGCAGCCGCACATTGATCAGCACCTGGGGGAACAGCGTCACTCCCTCCAGCAGGGCGGCCATGGACTTCCCACTGTCGACGCAAGCGTGCAGCACCTGCAGCGCAGACACCAGACCATCACCGGTCGTGTGGCGGTCCAGCACCAGGATGTGACCCGATCCCTCACCCCCCAGCACCCAGCCGCGGCGCTCCAGCTCTTCGAGCACGTAGCGGTCGCCCACCTTGGCGCGCACGAAAGCCACACCCTTGCGTTGCAGGGCCAGCTCGACCGCCTTGTTGGTCATGAGCGTGCCCACCACGCCCGGTACATCGATGTCCCGGGCCATCCGGTCCGATGCAATCAGGTACAGCAGCTCGTCCCCATTGAACAGGCGCCCCGTCGAGTCCACCATCTGGAGGCGATCGGCGTCTCCGTCCAGCGCCACCCCGTAGTCGGCCTTGTGCGCCCTGACCGCGTCCACCATGGCTTGCGGATGCGTGGCTCCCACGCCCTGGTTGATGTTCAAGCCGTCGGGGGCACAGCCCACGCGAATCACCTCGGCACCCAGCTCATGGAACACATCGGGCGCGATGTGGTAGGCCGCGCCATGTGCCCCGTCCACCACAATCTTCAGCCCCTTGAGCGAGAGGTTGTGAGAGCAGGTGCTCTTGCAGAACTCGATGTAGCGCCCCGCTGCGTCGTCCAGCCGGCGCGCCTTGCCCAGGCTGGCGGCGTCCACCCACACCGGGTCCTCGGCCAGCGCCGATTCCACCGCCATTTCCCACTCGTCGGGCAGCTTGGTGCCCAGGGCACTGAAAAACTTGATGCCGTTGTCGGCAAACGGGTTGTGACTGGCCGAAATGACCACCCCCAGGCTCGCTCGCTGCGCGCGCGTCAGGTAGGCCACCGCCGGCGTGGGAACCGGCCCCAACAGCACCACATCCACCCCGGCCGAAGCGAAACCGCTTTCCAGGGCGCTTTCCAGCATGTAGCCCGAAATGCGCGTGTCCTTGCCGATCAGCACGGTCGGGTGCGCCTCGGTGCGTCGCAGCACCCGGCCCACGGCGTGGGCCAGGCGAAGCACGAAATCGGGCGTGATGGGCGGCTGTCCAACCGTACCGCGAATGCCGTCGGTGCCGAAGTATTGGCGGGTCATGTGTAATGGTTTTGTGTGACAGATACGGACCCGTATTTTAGGCCGGGTGGAGCAAGTCCCTTGACCCTGGTCGTCAGCCCAGGGCCTGCAGGATGCGCAGGCCGTCCACGGTTTCGCGCACATCATGCACACGCACGATGGAAGCCCCGCGTTCAACCGCCAGCAAAGCCGCTGCCACGCTGGCATTGACCCGGTCCTGCGGTTGCTCGCGGCCAGTGACCGCACCCAGTGACGATTTGCGTGACCAGCCGGCAAGCACCGGATAGCCAAGCTCGAGCAACTCGCGCTGACGGGCCAGCAAGCTGAAGTTCTGCTCCACTGTCTTGCCAAAGCCGATGCCTGGGTCCACGGTGATGCGGCTGGCCGACACACCGAGGTCCTTCAGTGCTTCGCCTCGCTCACGCAGAAAGTCCATCACGGGTGCCACCACATCACCGGCCATGGGTGCCACCTGCATGGTCTGAGGGTCGCGGTGCATGTGCATAAGGCACACGCCGCAGCGGGGATGGGCCGCCACCACATCCATCGCCCGGCCACGGCGCAAGGCCCAGATGTCGTTGATGATGTCGACCCCCAGGTCCAGTGCGGTCTGCATCACCTCGGGCTTGTACGTGTCGACGGACACCGGCACGCCCAACCCGACCGCTTCGCGCAGCACCGGCACCACCCGGGCCAGTTCGTCCTGCAGCTCCACC
>SBFU01000404.1 GCA_006227785.1 Burkholderiales bacterium | reverse complement strand
AGCGCACGGGCCTGGTCCAGGGTGGAAGCGTCGAAATAGACGTGGGCGTGGTAGCCGACGATGCGGACGCCGGGATCGGGTGATGTCTCGGGGTTCATGGGACCGATGTTCGCACAGCCCGAGGCAAGGCGTCAGACCTGTCCACCCGGCGGTGCCCCTCGCACCCGTCGCGATCCGCCGCTCTGGCGCTCGGCTTTCACATCGCGCACCAGCTCCTGGTTGAGCTGCTGCGCCCTGGCCGTCAGGGTGTCGATGACCTTGGCCAGCACCTCCAGGGTGGGTTCATCCAGCGCGTCAAGCAGCTGCGAGTTGATCGCCGCGACCTCGGGAAAGGCCTGGGCGTGCAGCTCTTCGCCCTCCGGCGTGAGGGTCAGCCGGGCGCGCCTTGTGTCGGCCGCATGCACCTGGCGTCGCAGCAGTCCCTTCTCCACCAGCACCCCGATGGCCCTTGATGTGCGTGCGCGGTCCAGCTGCGACAGCTCTGCCAGTTCGGACGGAGACAGCGGGCCGTGATCGGCCAGTGTGGCCAGCAGGCGCCATTCCCGGCGGGTGATGCCGTAACGCCCTTCAAGCAGCCGGATCACGGGCGCACCGCTGAGGGAATGACAGCGCTGCAGTCGGAAGTTGATGAGGTCGGCCAGGCGTCGGGGGGCTCGCAGCGGATGCATGTGGGTTCCGGTTGTGCGGGTTTCCCCCAGCGATGATTGATTTGAGCAACTATAGCTTCGACACCTAAGCTTGCAAGGCCTTCCTCACAACATCCACCAGGAGACAGCCATGCGTATCGTCAACTCCGTTCGCCGCCGGCTTGTGCTGGCCACCTGCCTGACCGCACTGGCCTGCGGTGCGCAGGCCCAGGGCAATGTCATCCGCGTCATCGTCGGTTACCCGGCCGGTGCCACTTCCGACCTGCTCACGCGTGTGGTGGCCGAAGCCATGTCCCAGCGCCTGAACCAGCCTGTGATCGTCGAGAACCGCGCTGGAGCGGGTGGTCAACTGGCCAACCAGGCGGTCAAGGCGGCGGCACCCGATGGCCTGACCCTGATGATGACACCGGTGGCCACCATGTCCATCTTTCCGCATTCGTTCGCCGGACAGCTCAAGTACGACCCGTTCAAGGATTTTGCGCCGGTGGCCCACCTCAGCGATTTCCAGATCGGTCTGGGTGTGGCCTCCCATGTGCCGGCGCAAACCCTGGAAGACTATGTGAAGTGGGTCAAGGCCGACCCGCAGAAGAACAGCTTCTACGGATCGGCAGCGCCGGGGAGCCTGCCCCACTTCTTCGGTGTCATGTTCGGCAAGGCCGCCGGCTTGCCGCTGACCCATGTGCCCTACCGGGGTACGGCCCCTGCCATGGCGGCCCTGGCCGGCGGCGAAATCGCCGCGCTGTCCACCGTGGCGGCGGACATCCGCTCGCTCGTTCAAAGCGGACGGGCCCGGCTGCTGGCGGTGGCCGGTGAGCGGCGAAGCCCGGCTTTTCCGGACGTTCCGACCTTTCGCGAAAAAGGCTTCGACCTGGTGGCCACGCCCTGGTATGCCTTGTTCGCCCCGGCCGGTACGCCCAGCGACGTGCTGCAGCGCCTGTCCAAGGCCGCCATCGACTCGGTCTCCGACCCGGCGGTGAAGCAGCGCCTGCTCGACATGGGGCTGGAGCCGACCGGCTATGGCCCTGACCGCCTGGCCGCCATCATGAAGGCCGATTTCGACCGCTGGGGTGAGCCGATCCGCGAATCCGGCTTCAAGCCCGGCCAGTGAGAACCTGCGCCATCCGGGGTCGACCACCTGTGTGCCAAAGATGAACATCCTCTTCATCATGGCCGACCAGCTTCGCTGGGACCACCTGGGGTGCGCTGGACATCCGTACCTGAGGACGCCGGCCATCGACGCGCTGGCGACGCGCGGCGTCCGGTTTGACCAGGCCTTTGTCAACAGCGGCGTCTGCGGCCCCAGCCGCATGAGCTACTACACCGGCCGCTATCCCGTCAGCCACGGGGCCACCTGGAACCGGGTGCCCCTGTCGGTGGGCGAGGTGACGCTGGGAGAAATGCTCAAGGGCGCCGGCCATACGCTCGCCCTGGCGGGCAAGACACACGTCATGCCCGACGTGGGAGGCCTGGCGCGCCTGCAGCTGGAAGGGGGCAGCGAGCTCGCCACCTTGCTCGAAAGAGGCGGCTTCACCGAGATCGACCGCTACGACGGACATCACACGCCTGGACTCGAGTCGGGCTACCCGGCCTATTTGCGCGACCAGGGCTATGTCAGTGATGATCCCTGGACCGACTACGTCATTGCCGGCATCGGCCCGGATGGACAGGTGCACAGCGGCTGGCACATGCGCAATGTGCACCTGCCTGCGCGGGTGCAGGAGGCCCACTCCGAAACCGCCTACATGACCGATCAGGCGATCCGGTTCGTGCGTGAACAGGGCCAGCGCCCGTGGATGCTGCACCTGAGCTACGTCAAGCCGCACTGGCCGTACATGGCCCCGTCGCCGTACCACGCGATGTACAACCCGAGCCAGTGCCTGCCGGTGGTGCGCTCGGACGCCGAGCGGCTGGACGAGCACCCGGTGACGGCAGCCTACCGTCAGCAGGAGGAGAGTCTGAGTTTCCAGCGAGACGAGTGCATCCGCACCGTGCGCCCGGCCTACCAGGGCCTGATCAGCCAGCTCGACCACCACCTGGGGCGCCTGTTCGACAGCCTGGCGCAAGCGGGGGTGCTGGATGACACCCTGGTCATCTTCACGGCCGACCACGGCGACTTCCTGGGCGACCACTGGCTGGGCGAGAAGGAGCTTTTCTACGACACCGTGCAGAAGGTGCCCTTCATCGTGGTCGACCCGCGCCGGCAGGCCGATGTCACCCGGGGCACGGTCGACTCACGACTCGTGGAGGCGGTCGATGTGGTGCCCACGGTGCTGGATGCGCTGGGTATCGAGCCACCCAGCCACCGGTTGGAAGGGCGAAGCCTGCTGCCCTTGCTGTGCGGCGACGCCACACCCGACTGGCGCTCTTTCAGCTACAGCGAGCTGGACTACAGCTGGCGACAGGCCCGCCTCACGCTCGGCAAGGGCGTCCATGAGTGCCGCGGGTTCAGCCTGCGCACCAGGGAATGGCGGTATGTCTGGTGGATGGGCGAACGCGAGCAGCTCTGGCACCTGCCGTCCGATCCCGAACAGTTCCATGACCTGGGTGTCCAGACCTCCACTGCATCGGTGAGGGCCGTCATGCGAGACCGCCTGCTGGACTTTCTGGCGCGACGCCGCCATCGCACGACGGTCACCGATGCCCAGGTCGAACGCGGCACCGCGGCACACAAACGGGCCGGGGTGTTCTATGGCCAGTGGTAGCCGAGCCGCAGGTCAGTCCACCTCGGCGGCATCGATCTCGATCACGCCCTCGAACAGTTCGATGGCCGTGGCCGCGACGCGCGCCGTGTCGTAGTAGGCGTACGCGCCCACCCCCACGGCACCGACCACCGGCAACCAGCGTGCCGCGCCGCGGCCGAACGCACGGCGTGCCAGGGTGGCCCCGACCCGGCGCGAGATCATGCCGACCACGCGGGGTGAAGCGCGGCGCACCAGCGTGCGCTGGCCCACCCGCACCACCAGGTCGCGCACGCCCTGACCGGCCGAGTGCTGGAACAGGCAGTAGACCACCTGTTCGGGCGTCAGCTGCGCGCGCTTGCCATACAGGGCCGCGATGTCTGCCACCAGCTGACGCTGCATCTGCCAGACACCGACCATCTCGGGCAGGATGGTCAACCAGCCCAGTGCACCCGGTGGCAACGCCAGGGCACCGGCGGCCAGCGCCGCCTTGGCGGCTGTTGCATTGGCCTGCCGGCGGGCGTCTTCCTGGGGCTTCCTGCTCTTGCGCAGGCTTGACGTGGGGACCTTGCCAAACAGTGGCAGGATGGCGCGGGCGAACGCCGACACGCCTTCGGCTTCTGCGGCGGTGTCGGTGGTGGGCTTGGCTTGTGCGGTCATGCGCATTCCTGATGGTGGTCAGCACCATAATCTACCCGGATATGAACACCTCCGACGCCGCCCGCCCTGTCGCCTTCTATCCCATTGGCACGCCCGGCCAGCCGTGGGGGACCGAGGAGATCGCCCTGTGGCGGTCCCGGCAGGCTCGTCAGCGCAGCTACGCGGACGATGTGCTGCGGCGGCTGGACCCGTTGCGCGATCGCCATGAGGTGCTCAACTACGGCGAACTGGTGTACGACGGCGAGCGCTACCCATTGCAGGCCGTTCGTGTGGGCGACTGGCGATCAGAGCGGCCGGCTGTGCTGGTCACCGGGGGCGTGCATGGCTACGAAACGAGCGGCGTGCATGGGGCCCTGCGTTTTCTGGAGCGGCATGCGGCGGCCTACGCCGGGCAAGCCAGGCTGCTGGTGGCGCCCTGTGTCAGTCCCTGGGCCTACGAGCGCATCCACCGGTGGAACTTCCATGCGGTTGATCCCAACCGCGCGTTTGGCGACCCCAGCCCGGCGCCGGAGTCGGCCGCGCTGATGGCGCTGGTGGCTCCACTGGCTGGGCAGTTCCTTGCCCACGTGGACCTGCACGAAACCACCGATACCGACGAAAGCGAATACCGTCCGGCCAAGGCGGCACGCGATGGCGAGCCGTTCGAACCGGGGACCATACCTGACGGGTTCTACCTGGTCGATGACGTCGAGAACCCGCAGCCCGCTTTTCAGCGCGCCATCATTGAGGCAGTCGAGCAGGTCACGCACATTGCTGAAGCCGACCCCCAAGGCGAGCTCATCGGTTCACCCCAGGTCGACCGCGGCGTCATCCGCTACCCGTTGCGGGAATGGGGACTGTGCGGCAGCGTCACCGGCGCGCGCTACACGACCACCACCGAGGTGTATCCCGACAGCCCGCGCACCACGGCGGAGGCCAGCATCCACGCCCAGGTGGTGGCCGTGTGTGCGGCGCTGGATTTTGTGCTGGCTCAGGTCTGATCGCGGTTGTCCGCCTCACCCCGCATCCAGCGCGCCCAGTGGTCGATGCAGGCGCGCACCTTCGGCAGGCGGTGGCGTTCAGGCAGCATGGCTGCGTAGATCGGCACGCGGCCCCGGTCGAACCAGTCGTCCAGCAGCGGCACCAGCTCGCCGCGCTCCACAAAGGGCTGGCTGACCACGTCGTTCACGCGGGCAATGCCCACACCCTGGAGCACCAGTGCCAGCGTCAGTCCGGTGTTGTCGCTGCGGGTGTGTCCCTGCGCCAGGTACGCGCTGTCCTTCGCCTCCCGGACCCCGGCGGCCCAGGGCCAGCGGTTGAGCAGCGGGCTCGCGCTGCTGGTGATCAACCGGTGCCGAGCCAGATCGTCCGGGTGTCGGGGCGTGCCGAAACGCCGCAGGTAGGCGGGTGAGGCCACCACCCGCCGGCCGTGTTCGGCCATGGGCAGGGCCACCAGGTTTTCGTTCGACGGGGACCCGGTGCGGATCGCGACATCGATCCCTTCGCGTGCCATGTCGCTCAGCCGGTCATCGGCCAGCACGTCCACCTGCAGGTTGGGGTGCAGGGCATAGAGAGAGGGCAGACTGGGCGCAATCACGGTTTCGGCCAGCACCGGGCTCACCGCCAGGCGTACCCAGCCACTGGGCCCGCTGCGCTTGAGGTGCAGCGCGGCAGCCAGTTCGTCGCGCGTGTCCAGCAGACGCCTGGCGTGGGCCGCAAACGTGTCACCCGCGTCGGTCAGGCTCAGGCCGTGTGTGGTCCGGTGCAGCAGGCGAACGCCCAGCCGCGCTTCCAGTCGGGCCAGTGCGCGGGAGACCTGGCTCACCGGTGCGTTGCGCTCACGGGCCGCAGCCGAGAGGGATCCCAACTCCGAGACGCGCAGGAAGAGGGCGGCTTCATCGAGATCAATGTTCATGGCTTGCCTTGGTTTTGCAGTAATTGCAAAACCAATTATGAATTGAACACCTTTCCGATGCTTGGTATTGCTGCAACAGTGTGGTCATCGCCAACCCACTGGAGCCTGACATGAACCAAAACCACCTGGACACCTTGATCCGCGCCCACCGCCACGCCACCGCCCGCCACCAGGCCAGCCTGGACCGGCGCGAAGCCATGGACGACTTCTGGCGGGGTGCCAACGCCGTCTGGGGCCGGGTGCAGCTGGACATGGGAGCCCGCCTCAGCCGCAGCGCACGTCGCCTGCAGTCCCGCCTGGACCGGCGTGTGGCGCGCTGCTGATCCAGACCATGTGGCGGGTGTCGACCTGAACGAAGGGGATGCACCGGACTTTCGGCTTGCCGGTGCCGAAACCTGGGCACACACCTTGAGGGTGGACCGGCCTGGCGCCGCCGTGTAGGATGGACCGGACATTGCCCACCGGGTCCCCAGCAGCCGATGAACAACCTGACACCCGATACCGACTCCCGCCCACCGCGCCCACCCGTCGAACGCAGCGGTCTGGTGCTGGTGATCTTGGTGCTGGTGGCGCTGGCCGCGGTGTTCGGCTGGCGCCATTTCGGCGGCACCGCAGAGGCACCTCCAGCGGTGAGTGCACCACAGCCTTCGCCCCCTGATGCGGCCGTGGCCGCCGCTCCCCCGACGGGTGACGCGCCGGCCGGCGCAGCCAGTGAGCCGTCGGATCCGCGCCACCCCATTGAACCGGCCGCGCCCGCCGCCGATGCGGCCCCTGCCGCCGAAGGTGGCGCAGCCTGGCTGGTGCAGCGCTTGACCGATCTGATCGGCCGTGATCAGGTCAGTA
>SBFU01000486.1 GCA_006227785.1 Burkholderiales bacterium | reverse complement strand
GCCGAGCACCTCCATGCGGCAGCCGCGCAGCGCCCGCCCCAGCGATGTCACACACCCGATCACCTGCCCCTCGCGCAACCATTCGTGCGTGAACTCCTGGTCGTCGACGATGATCTCGATCGGCAGCCCCGCCTGGGCCAGCGGGTCCAGCGCCGGCAAGGCCCAGCTGCCGATGCTGTCGGCATTGATGGCCACCGAGATGCGCTCCTCCTCCCGGGCACCCCCGGTGCTGCTGGGTGCCAGTTCACGCAGGTCGCGTTCCAGATCGGCCCGCAGCAGGCGCATCATCTTGGCGTGTTTGAGCATGAGCTGCCCGGCCTGTGTGGGCTTGAGCGGACGGCTGCGCACGATGAGCACGGTGCCCACCTGCGCCTCCAGCGCGCGTAGGCGCTGCGAGACGGCCGACTGGGTGATCGAGAGGCGCTGTGCGGCGCGCTCGAACCCGCCCTCTTCAATGATGGCCGCCAGGCATTCGAGCGCGTCGGGGTCGAAAGTGCTCACGGATGTCTCCTGAAGCTTCTGGGTCGGCCGGGGCAGGGGCAAGCCCGCCGGCTTCAATCAGCCTGAATTATGAGAAAGCTGATAGTTTAATTTCTCTTCTCAAAAAGGAACCATTTTTTCATACTGCCGGGTCCCCGATACCGCCGCGGAGCAACAGAACCGCCATGACTGGACGGGGGTCAGGTCCGGCCATCCGCCGGATCTGGTCGCAGGCAGCCTGGCTGCCTTTCTTGCCACAAAAGAGCCAGGAGACGACATGATCCACACCCGCACCACCACCCGATGGGGTCTGCCGGCCACGTTGGCCGCATGCGCTGCGCCCATGCCCGCTTGGGCACAGAACACCACCGCCTCGCTGGACGAACGCATCAGCTCGGCCATCCAGCCGTACTCGGACGCGATCGCCGGCCTGATCTTCTACTCGGTGCCGGTGGCCGGCGCCAGCTTCCCGCTGATCGTGGGCTGGCTGATTCTCGCGGCCATCATCTTCACCTTCTATTTCCGCTTCATCCAGTTCCGCGGTTTCCGCCATGCCATCGAGGTGGTGCGCGGCCGTTACTCGGACCCGCAACACCCCGGTGAGGTGACGCCGTTCCAGGCCCTGACAGCGGCCGTCTCGGGCACCGTGGGCCTGGGCAACATCGCCGGCGTGGCGGTGGCCGTGGCCATTGGCGGCGCGGGAGCCACGTTCTGGATGATCCTGGCCGGCCTGCTGGGCATGGCCTCGAAGTTCACCGAGGTCACACTGGGCGTGAAGTACCGCGACATCAAGCAGCCCGACGGCATCGTCGCCGGTGGTCCCATGCGCTACCTCTCCAAGGGGCTGGCCGAACAAGGGCGGGCGGGCCTGGGCAAGTTCCTGGCGGTGTTCTTTGCCATCTGCTGCGTGGGCGGGTCGATCGGCGGCGGCAACATGTTCCAGGCCAACCAGAGCTACCAGCAGATCGTCAATGTGACCGGGGGCGAGAACAGCTGGCTGGCCGGACAGGGCTGGCTGTTCGGCCTGGTGATGGCGGTCATCGTCGGCCTGGTCATCATTGGTGGCATCCGCTCCATTGCCGCCGTCACCTCGAAGCTGATCCCGGGCATGGCGCTGCTCTACCTGGGCGCCGGTCTGGTGGTGCTGGTCGTCAACGCCGGCCAGATCCCGTGGGCCTTCGGCCAGATCATCAGCGGGGCCTTCAGCGCCGAAGGCGTGGCCGGTGGGGTGGTGGGTGCACTCATCCAGGGCTTCCGGCGTGCCACCTTCTCCAACGAGGCGGGCGTCGGTTCGGCCGCCATCGCCCACTCGGCGGTGCGCACCGACCAGCCCGTCTCGCAGGGTTTCGCCGCCTTGCTGGAACCGTTCATCGACACCGTGGTGATCTGCACCATGACCGCGCTGGTGATCATCATCACCGGGCATGTCAGCGCCGGTGGCGTGACCGAGCTGGCCGGTGAAGCCCGCGGCGTGGCCCTGACCTCGGCCGCGTTCGGCAGCAGCATTGCCTGGTTTCCCTATGTGCTGGCCGTCTGTGTCGTGCTGTTCGCGTTTTCGACCATGATCACCTGGTCCTACTATGGCCTGCAGGCCTGGACTTACCTGTTCGGTGACAGCAAGACCTCGGACCTGGCCTTCAAGCTGATGTTCCTGGCCTTCGTGGTGATCGGTTCGACCATGAGCCTGGGCCCGGTGATCGACTTTTCCGATTCGATGATCTTTGCCATGGCGATTGCCAACATCATCGGTCTGTACTTCCTGATGCCGGTGGTCAGGCGCGAGCTCGACCACTACTGGGACGGCATCCGCAGCGGCCGCATCAAGAGCTTCCGCTGACACACGGGCCACGGGCGCTGGCGCTGCGCCGGCCCGTGCGCCTCACCCGATTTTCCTGGCCCGCACCGGCAGCACGTCCGGGGGCGGAGGCGGCCGGACGCGCTCGCTCATCCAGCGCAGCATGTCGATCCACATCTGTCGCATCTCGGCCTCCAGCGGTGTGCGAAAGGCGCTGGGCAGTTCGATGGTGACCACCGGCATGCCTTTGTGCACACCGCCGTAGTTGCCCAGGCTGCCTGGAAAGATGCCGACCTGGTCCAGGTACAGGCGCCCGAGGTTGGGCGGCGGTGTGCCCGGTCCGTCGAAGTCGAGAACGCCATAAGGCGCGTGGATGCTGACGATCAGGTGGGGCTGGAAACGCTCCATTTCGTCGTGCAGATACCGGGTCTCCGGTTCGGACAGGGGACTGGGGCCGGGCCAGCGCCGGGGGTCTTTGCGAACACGCTGTTCCCAGTAGACCTTGGCGTCACGCTCCCAGTTGGGGGTGGGGAAATTGCGGTTGAGGTCAACGCCACGCGCGTTCATGCGCCGCGCCGGACGCGACATCAGGCCGTCCGGGTTGAGTGCCGGAATGAAGCGCCAGTGGGCATTGGACGGGGTCTCCAGGGCGCGCTGGATCCAGTGCAGGGCGAGCGAGGCCGAGGACAGCTCATCGCCATGCATGGCCCCCACCACCAGCACCCGGATCTGCGGATCGGGTGCCACCACATCGCGGTAATACAGGGTGCGGCCCTTGACGGAACGCCCCACGGTGGGCCTGAGACGGGCGTCGCTGCAAAGCCGGGCACTGACATTGGGCAGGCGGGCGACAAACTCGCCGCACGGGTTGCTCCCTTTCACGTCGGCCAGGGGATGTCCGGGACCGCGCGGCATGACAGGCTGGGCCGCCACACCCAGGGCCCAGAAGCCCAGCCAGGCCGTCAGGCAGCGGACAAAGTGATTCACAAGGATCATGGTGGCATTCTAGGAGCGCAAAAGGGGCCGGCCCCCCAGCCCGCCCGCGCATCGGCATGGCCGGGGTCCGCGTGACGCAGAAACTGGCGCATCGTGTGGCAAACGCACGCCTGGACGGTACTTTGTCGGGTCACAGATCACATTCTTGGGCCGGGCAATCGGGTAAGGTGCGCCCATGTCCGACGCCCTCTTGCCCGTGCTGGCCCAGAGCCTGGTGGCCCGCCCGCCCGATTTTTCGCCGCTCGAATTCCGTGCGACGCTGGGCATGTTCGCCACCGGGGTGACCGTTGTCACCGCCCGCAGCGCGACAGGGGAGCGGGTGGGGCTGACCGCCAACTCCTTCAACTCGGTTTCGCTGAACCCGCCGCTGGTGCTCTGGAGTCTGGCCCACACCGCCGGGTCCATGTCGGTCTTTGCAACCGGCTTGCATTACGCCATCAACGTGCTGGGCGCCCACCAGCAGGACCTGGCCCTCCGGTTTGCGGCGCGCGGCATCGACCGATGGGAGGGGGTGGACTTCACCGAAGGCGAGAACGGCGCACCGCTGCTGGCCGGGGCCATCGCCAGTTTCGAATGCTTCAACCGCAGCCAGTACACCGAAGGCGACCATGTGATCTTTGTCGGCGAGGTCGAGCGTTGCCGCCACCAGGCCGGCGCGGCACCGCTGGTGTTCCACGGCGGACAGTTCAAAAGCTAGCAAGAAAGGCGCTCGGGCTCCGCAGCCTGCTGTTTCGTCATGCCCGCGAACGCGGGCATCCACGCACGCCCGGATGCTGGCTGATGGTCGTGGACACCCGCGTTCGCGGGTGTGACGGTGAGGAGCGGGTGTGACGGTAAGTAGCGGGTGTGGCGGTCACAAGCGGATGTGACAGGGACGGGCGGACATGACTGGCACGTGCGGGTGAAAGGGCCAGATCGACACGTGACAGGGCTTGCACCGGGAAAGCCCGACAATCGGCGCCATGCCGAGCAGCCCCGTACGCAAGAACCACCTCGATTCACTGGCCGTTGCCCTGCTGTTGGCCTGTTGTGCCTTCTGGGGCTTCCAGCAAATCCTGATCAAGGCCACGGTGGGCGAGGTCCCGCCGCTGTGGCAGGCCACGCTGCGCTTCTGGGGTGCGACCTTGCTGTTGTGGCTGTGGTGCCAGTGGCGCGGGGTACCGCTGTTCGCCCGCGATGGCACGCTGCGGGCCGGGCTGCTGGCGGGCCTGCTGTTCGCGGGCGAGTTCGCCTTCATCTACCTGGGCATGATGCACACCACGGCGTCCCGCCTGACGGTGTTCCTCTACACCAGCCCCTTCGTGGTGGCCCTGCTGCTGCCGCGCGTGGTGCCCGGTGAAGCCCTTCGGCGGGTGCAGTGGATCGGCCTGACCATGGCCTTTGCCGCCGTGGCGGTGGCCTTCAGCGAGGGCTTCATCCACAGCTCGCCGGTGGCCGGCCAGTGGCGTGGTGATGCGATGGCCCTGGCGGCAGGCCTGCTCTGGGGGCTGACCACCCTGACCATCCGCGCCAGCCGGCTGGCTTCGGCCAGTGCCGAAAAGACCCTGTTCTACCAGGTGGCGGTGACGGCGGTGGTGGCACCCGTCGTTTCGCTGGCCCTGGGCGAGACCTGGTCGCTGGATTACTCGGGCCAGGCCTGGGGTTCACTGGCGCTGCAGACGGCCGTCGGCGCCTTTGCCAGCTACCTGACCTGGATGTGGCTGCTGCGTCACTACCCGGCCACGCAAATGTCCAGCTTCACCTTCCTGACCCCCGTGTTTGCGCTGCTGTTCGGGGTGGCCTTGCTGGGCGAGCCGCTGACGCTGCAGCTGGTGGTCGCCCTGGTCGGGGTGGCGGTGGGCATCGTGCTGGTCAGCCGGCGCGGCTGACGCACCGGCCCGGGCGTTCAGAGCGCGTGTGCCTCGAACACCGGGTGCAGCTGGTCGATCCAGTGCTCCACCTCGGCTTCGCCCACCTGCAGGTGGGCCAGGCACTCCGCGCCCCACTGCGCCCACTCGCGCAGTGACGACGGGTCTTCGTGCTGGTGCAGCAGGTGGTCGGCCACCAGCGCCATGGCCACCAGATGGCGCACGTCGGCGTCGATGCGCGCATCGGACAGGCAGGTGAAGTCGTGGTGCAAGCGGATGGCATGGGCCACCAGCGGGGGCAGGTGCCAGGTACGGGCCACGATGGCACCGACCACGGCATGGTCGGTGCGGTGGTTGGCGTTCTCGGTCGCCACGAAGCTGCGGTCCTTGCGCGCCAGCGCTTCGGTCAGGGTGCCCGAATAGCCTTTGACGCCCTGCATCATCACCGGGATGCCGACGTGGCAGAACAGACCGAAGCTGTAACCCAGGCCGGGATCCATGGTGTAGAGCTGTCGCGCAATGTGCTCGCAGGCCAGGGCGCGGCGGTTGGAGGTGTCCCAGAAATGCCCCAGCAGGGGCGAGCGGACCTGCAAGGCATGGCGGGTCAGAAAACCGGTGAGCAGTTGCACGGCCGGCTGCAGGCCGATCACGGTCAGGGCCTGTCCCATGGTGTGGACCGGTTTGGGCAGACCGTGCAGGGGGCTGTTGGCCAGCCGCATCAGGGCCGCCGACATGGCGACGTCGGCCGAGGCGATGCGTTCGAGTTCCTGCACGTCGGGCTCGGGCTGGGCCGCCAGAAGCTGCAGGCGGGCCAGCAGCTCGGGACAGGGCGGGATGACGATGTCGCGCAGGGCAGGGGCTCGGCGCGCCTTCTGCAGCTCGGCGTCAAGTGGGGTGGGGTCGCTCACGGTGCTGGCCTTTCTGCCACCATGCTAACCGACCCCCGCGACAGGTCCGGACCTCAAAAAAGAAAGTGCCCGCAGGCACTTTCCGTGATCGCGAATGAAGGTCCGGGTCAGGACTTCTTCGCCAGCCCCAGGCGCTCGACCGTGGCCTTCTCGGCCACGAAAGTGCGTTGCGCATAGGCGGTGTAGTCGGCGGTGTTCATGTAGATCGACGGCATGTAGAACTTGTCCAGGGTCTGCAGCAGCGCGGGATCCTGCAAGGTCTTGGCAAAAGCGTCGTGCAGGGTCTTGACGATCGCCGGGTCCAGCCCTGCCGGTGCACCGATGCCAAAAGGCGATTCGCTGATGGTGTCCCAGCCGCTTTCCTTGATGGTGGGCACATCGGGAAATGCCTTGGCGCGCTGGCTGCCCAGGGTGGCCAGCAGGCGCAGCTTGCCGCTCTGGACGTGCGGTGCCACATCCAGCGTGCCGCTCATGACACGGATGTGCCCACCCAGGATGGCCGGCACCAGTTCGGCCGAGCCTTTGTAGGGAATGGGGTTGAGCTGGATGCCGGCCTTCTCGGCGAACTCCTCCACCGCCAGGTGGGGCGTTGTGCCGGTGCCGGTGTGGCCGTACTCCAGCTTGCCGGGGTTCGCCTTGGCATAGGCCACCATCTCCTGGATGGTTTTGAACGGGGCATCGGCCGTGCAGGCGATGGC
>SBFU01000262.1 GCA_006227785.1 Burkholderiales bacterium | reverse complement strand
ACGGCCCAGGTGGCGGCCCTGACCACCGCCCAGGCGGGTGTGCTGACCGCTGCGCAGATCGCCGCCATGACACCGGTGCAGATTGCGGCCATGCAGGGCGAGGACTTCGCCCAGCTGGGAACCGATCAGATCGTGGCGCTGACCACGGCGCAGTCGGCCGCCCTCAAGCCGGCGCAGATTGCGGCCATGACCTCCGATCAGCTGGCCGCTCTCGAGACCGCCGATCTGCGTGCCATCAACACCACCACCATCAAGACCTTTTCCACCGACCAGATCGCGGCCCTGACCGGCGTGCAGGTGGGGGCACTGACATCGACCCAGCTGGCGGCGCTGACCACGGCACAGGTGGCGGCCATCGAGGTGGGCGACATTGCCAGCCTGGACACCCTGGCCATCCGGGGTCTGACCACCGCACAGATCCGTGCGATGGGCACGGACCAGGTCGCGGCCCTCACGACGGACCAGATCGCTGCACTGCAGCCGGCACAGGTCGCGGCGCTGGAGACAGCCGACTTGCAGCAGCTGAGCACGGACCAGATCGCCGCCTTGACCACGGGTCAGATCCGGGTGCTGACGTCGGCCCAATTGCGGGCCCTGAGCACCGAGCAGATCGCGGCCATCGAGACCGAAGACCTGGTCCAGATCTCCGCGACGGTGTTCCGAACGCTCACCACCGACCAGATTGCCGCACTGACATCCGGTCAGGTGGGTGCCCTGACCTCGGTCCAGCTGGGTGCGCTCAGCAATGCCCAGATTGAGGCCATTGAACCTGCGGACTTCGCTGCCCTGAGCACGGCGACGGTCCGGGGCCTGAAGACAACACAGATTGCCGCCCTGAGCACCGACCAGATTGCGGCGCTGACCACCGACCAGTTCGCCGCCCTGTCGCCGGCACAGGTGGCGGCCCTGGGCACGGATGACATCCAGGTGCTGAGCACCGGGCACATTGCGGCCATGACGACGGTCCAGGCCGCCGGGCTGACCGCGGTGCAGTTGGGCAGCCTGACGTCGGCCCAGCTGGCGGCGCTGGAGCCGGCCGATGTGGCCGCACTGTCCGCCACCGGTATCCGGGGCCTGTCGACCGACCAGATAGCTGCGCTGGAAACCACCCAGATCCAGGCCCTGACTTCGCGTCAGCTCGCCGGCTTGACCACCCAGCAGGTGGCCGCGATCGAGCTGGGAGATTTCCCGGCAATTGCACCGGAGGCACTGCGGGGGCTCAGTGTGTCGCAGATGGCTGCGCTGTCTTCGGACCAGGTGGGGGCGCTGACCACCGACCAGGTGACCGGTCTGACGTCCGCGCAGGTGGCCGCCATTTCGACCAGCGTGATCGGACAACTCGGTTCGGCCCAGTTCGAGGCCATGACGTCGACGCAGATCGCCGGGCTGACCTCGGCGCAGCTGGCCGCCCTGACCACGGGCCAACTCACAGCCATTGAAGCGGTTGACATTCCGGGGCTGAACGTGACCTCCCTGCGCGGTCTGTCGACCGAGCAGATCGAGGCGCTGACCGAGGCACAGTTCGGCGCCTTGACGGACCGCCAGCTGGCCGCGATGTCCACCACCCAGGTCCAGGCCATTGCCACCGAGGACATCGACAACATTGCGACGTCGTCGCTGCGCAGCATGACAACGGCCCAGGTCCGTGCGCTGACCAGCGAGCAGGTGGGCGCATTGACCACCGACCAGATTGCCGCGTTGACGACGGCCCAGATCCGGGCGATCGAGGTGGATGACCTTGCCGCGCTGTCGGCCGGTCAGGTGGCGGCGCTGACCAACGAGCAGCTGGCGGTGCTGACGGACGCCCAGGTGGCAGGCTTGGGCAACCCGCTGTCGACCCAGCAGGAAGAAATTCGCGAGGTGCTGGGCTGGACCCCTACCTACATTCGCTCGCTGACCACGGCCCAGGTGGCCGGTCTGTCGACGTTCCAGGCCAGCCTGCTGACCTCACAGCAGGTGGCCGCCCTGTCAACGGCGCAGATCCGGGCCATCGAGCTGGATGACATTGCGCAACTCTCCACGGCGGCCATCGGCGGGCTGACGCCCACACAGGCGGCCCGGCTGACCAATGAACAGGTCGCTGCCCTGACCACCGAGCAGGTCGCTGCCCTGCAGGCGCCGGACTTTGCGGCGTTCACACCCACGCAGATCGCGGCCATGACGCCGGCGCAGATCGCGGCGCTGAGCACGGCTCAGATCCGGGTGCTCAGCACCGCGGATGTCCGTGCCATGACCACCGAACAGGTGGCCGCCCTTTCGTCCGATCAGGTGACGGCGCTGACCACCCAGCAGCTGGTGGCTCTGACGGGTGACCAGTTTGCAGCGCTCGATCCGGAGGTGGTGGGTGACCTGCCCGCCACATCGGTGGCGGCGCTGACCAATGCGCAAATCATCGGCATGACCACCGAGCAGGCGGCCGAGCTGACCGGGGCACAGCTGGCGCGCATCCCGACCACGCGCCTGGTGCTGATGGAGACGGAAGACCTGGCCGCGTTGAGCACCGACGCCGTGACCGGGCTGACGACGGCCCAGGTCGCCGCGCTCACCACGGCCCAGGTGGCCGCGCTGACCACCGAGCAGGTTGCAGCACTGACCAACGTGCAGTTCCGGAGCATCCAGGGTGAAGACCTGATGCGCATGTCCACCGATCAGGTGGCAGCCATGACCAGCGGCCAGTTCGGCGCCATGACGTCGCAGCAACTGGTGGTGCTCAGCACCGAACAGATCGCGGTGCTGGGAACAGACGACATTTCGGCGCTCAGCCCGTCGGTGGTGTCTGCCCTGACATCCCGCCAGCTGTCCGCACTCTCCGATGACCAGATCGGTGCGATGACCACCGCCCAGGTGGCGGCGCTGCCCGCGTCCACCATTGCCGGGCTCGGCGTGGGGCAGATTGACGCACTGACCACGGCGCACATGGCCGCCCTGACCTCCGTGCAGGTGGCGGCGCTGAGCACAGCGCAGGTCGAGGCGCTGACCACGGAGCAGATCGCGGCTCTGCCGGCCAACTCGCTCTCGCGCATGGGGACGGCCCAGATCGAGGCACTCGGCACGGAACACTTTGCCGCGCTGACCAGCAGCCAGGTGGCGGCCCTGACGACCGCCCAGGTGGCAGCCATCGAAACCGAGGACATGGCCGCGATCGATCCGGGCGTGCTCTCGCGCATGACCACAGCCCAGATCCGGGCGCTGGACTCTGCCCAGGTCGCGGCCCTGAGCACGGACCAGGTGGCGGCCCTGACGCTGAATCAGGTGGCCGGCCTGGATGGAGCCGATCTGGCTGCGCTGGATGCCGACCAGATCGGTGCCCTGGGCACGGGTCAGGTGGGCGCCCTCACGCCCGCCCAGATGGCGCAGCTGACCTCGGAGCAGGTGACGTATCTGACCACCGAGCAGGTGGCTGCGCTGAAGGCGACGCAGATTGCGGCACTGACCACGGCGCAGGTCGCCGCACTGACCGAAGAGCAGGTGGGCGCGCTGTCCACATTGCAGGTTCGGGCGCTGGAAGTGGCCGACGTGGCCGCACTGACCACGGACCAGGTTCAGGCGCTGACCAGCACCCAGGTTGGTGCCCTGAGCAGCACCCAGCTGGTGGCCCTGGGAACCGAACAGATCGCCGCCATCGATCCCGAGGACATGGGTGCCATTGGAACGGCATCGCTCTCGCGCCTGACGACCACCCAGGTGCAGGCCCTCACGACCGACCAGATCCAGGCCCTGAGCTCCACCCAGGTCGGCAGCCTCACGGCAGGCCAGATGGCTGCGCTGACATCGGATCAGGTGTCTGCCATCGAGCCGGAAGACCTGGCCAGCCTGAGTGCGATCCGCATCGCGGCACTGACCACAGGACAGGTCGTCGGACTGAGCACGGCACAGATCCAGGCTCTCGGATCGTCCCAGATCGGCGCACTGACCTCTTCGCAGATTGGCGCCCTGAGTTCAACCCAGGTGTCTGCCATCGACCCGGAAGTGCTGGCCACCACCGGCACATCGACGATAGCCAGCCTGGGGGCCACCCAGGTGGTGGGTCTGACATCGGCCCAGTTGCAGGCCCTGTCGCCCCAACAGGTGGGCGCGCTGGGTACGGCGGCGATCCAGGCGCTGTCGACCGATCAGGTGGCCGGCCTGGGAACCGCCCAGGCCGAGGCCTTGTCCTCGACCCAGCTGGCGGCGCTGACCACGGCGCAGGTGGCCGCACTGGAGGTGCCGGACATGCAGGCCATCTCGGCCGCGAGCATGGCCGGCTTGTCGACCACCCAGGTGGCGGCCCTGACCACCGCCCAGATCGAGGGCCTCACCACCGACCAGGCTGCCGCGCTGACATCTGCCCAGGTGGCGGCGCTGTCCACCGCCCAACTGGTCGCCATGCAGGCGCAGGATGTCGTGCAGCTGTCCACCCAGGCGGTGGCCGGGCTGACCACCGCACAGGCGGCCGCACTGAGCTATGAGCAGGTGGCTGCGCTGTCTGCTGCCCAGGTGGCAGCCCTGGAGACGGCCGACCTGGCCGCGATCGGAGACACGCAGATATCGGCGCTGCGAGGCAGCCAGGCAGGTGCGCTCAGTTCGCAGCAGGTGGCCGCCCTGACCACCAGCCAGATCGCTGCCCTTCAGACCGGTGCGGTGGCTGCATTGCCCGAGAATGTGATCGGATCGATGGCCACGGCGCAGCTGGCGGCCATGACCAACGCGCAGATCGCTGCGTTGACGCCCTATCAGGTGGCGACCCTGTCCTCGACCCAGCTGGCGGCGCTGAGCACCGATCAGGTCCGGGCCATCCAGACCGGTGACCTGTCCTGGATCACGGTGGACGCGCTGGAGGGCCTCAGCCCTGCCCAGATCGGCGCCATGACCAACCCGCAGGTGCAGGCGTTCAGCTCCGAACAGGTGGCCGCGCTGACCTCGGCGCAGATCGCCGGACTCTCGACGTCCCAGCTGGCCGCGATGGAGGCCGACGACGTGGCCGCCATCTCGACCGATGCCCTGGCCGGTCTGGGCACCGACGACATGGTTGCCCTGACCACGGCCCAGTGGGCCGCCATGACCGACACCCAGGTGGCGTCCCTGACGACGGCGCAGATCGCGGCCATGGAAACCCGCGACGTGCGGGCCCTGTCGGTCGATGCCATTGAAGCGTTGTCGGATAGCCAGCTGGCAGCGATGTCCGAAGAGCAGTTGCAGGCCTTGTCCCCCGCCCAGATGGCGGCGCTGGATGGCGCCAACCTGCAATCCCTGACGACCGCCCAGATCGCTGCCCTTTCGACGGCACAGGTGGCGGCCTTGACGTCGGCCCAATGGAATTCACTGACCACCGCCCAGGTGGCTGCGGTGGAAACCGAGGATCTGGCCGGTGTGTCCACGCAGGTCATCAGCCGTCTGGGCAGCGACCAGATCGCTGCACTGACCACAGACCAGATTGAGGCGCTGACATCTGCGCAAGTCGGTGCCCTGACCAGCGGCCAGTTCGCCGCCATGGGAACGGCCCAGGTGGCAGCCATCGAAGAGGCTGACCTGGCCGCCATCACGCCCAGCCGGCTTGCTTCGCTGGGCACGGCCTTTGTGGCGGCACTGACCGCCGATCAGCTCAACGCCTTGACCACTTCGCAGACCGAAGCACTGCGGGCGGCACAGGTCGGCGCCATCGAGCTGGCCGACCTGGCCCAGTTGTCCGCCGGCTTCATGGGTGCGCTCACGACCGCGCAAATTCGCGGTCTGACCACCGACCAGGTGGCCGCCCTGGGTACGGCCCAGGTGACCGCGTTGAGCGATGCGCAACTGCAGGCCCTGACGACGGACCAGATCCAGGCGCTGCAGACCGAGGACGTGGCGGCCCTGACCACCGACCAGGTGGTGGCCCTGACCACCGCCCAGGTGGCTGCCCTGAGCACGGCCCAGATTGCCGCCCTGTCCACGGATCAGGTCGCTGCCATTGCCACGGGCGACATGCTGGCACTGACCACGGACCAATTGGTGGCGCTGACCACGGCACAGGTAGCGGCTCTCACCACGGGCCAGCTGGCCACGCTGACACCGGCACGCCTGGCCACGCTGGAGACACAAGACATCGCCGCCCTGGGCACGGCCCAGGTGCGCGCACTCAGCACCGCCCAGGTGGCCGGCCTGACCACCGCGCAGGTGGCTGCACTCGGCACCGATCAGCTGGTGGCCATGGAAGCGGCCGACCTCCAGGCACTGACGACCGCCCAGATCGCCGCCCTCGGTTCGGATCAGCTGGCCGCACTGACATCCACGCAGGTGGCGCTGCTGGGCACCCGCCAGATCGCCGCCATCGACGCGGCCGACATGGCCGCGCTCAGCACGGACCAGCTGGTGGCCCTGACCACCGCGCAGGTGCGCGCGTTGACCACGGACCAGTTGGCCCAGCTGGGCACCGCCCAGTTGGCTGCCATGGAGGCGGCCGATCTGGCCGCCCTGAGCACGGGCCAGATCCTGGCGCTCAGTGCGACCCAGCTCGCCGCCCTGACCACCAGCCAGTTCGCCCAGCTCACCACGGCCCAGGTGGCGGCCATTCCGACCGATGACCTGGCGTCCATCACGACCGATCAGCTCGCGGCCATGACGACGGCCCAGACAGCCGGGTTGACCACGCGTCAGATCTCGTCGCTGTCCAGCGAGCAGCTGCGCGCGATCGAGACCGACAACATCGCCGCGTTGACCACGGACCAGATCGTGGCGCTGTCCACCGCCCAGATCGACAAACTGACGACCG
>SBFU01000379.1 GCA_006227785.1 Burkholderiales bacterium | reverse complement strand
AGCACCTGGTCCAGCGTGATGCGCAGGCCCAACAAAGCGACCCCGATGCGCAGCACCTGCCGCGCGGTGAAGTCAATGCCGGGGCCGCAGGCCGTTTCGCGGGACAGCGAGTTCAAGGCCATGCCCAGCAACAAGGCCAGCAGAAAGGCAGGCGCCTGGTGGTGCTCTGACAGGGAAAGGGCGGCCAGTGCCACCACCAGGCACAGCACCAGTCCGGACCAGTGCTGCCGGCCCCAGAGTTGCAGACGGGTCATGGCCTTCAGGGCGCCAGGTCGTCCTTGCCAAGCAGCGCGGCCGGGTTCCAGAACAAGGACGGCATGCCCCCGGTGTGCAGAAACAGGATCCGCTGCCCTGCCGACCAGTAGGAGGTCCTGGCAAGGCCCATCAGACCGGCCATGATCTTGCCGGTGTAGACCGGGTCGAGCAGCAGGGCCTCGGTCCGGGCCAGCATCTGGACCGCCTCCACCATGCGCTGGTTGGGAATGCTGTACTTGGGTTGCCAGAAGCCACCCACACAGCGAAGCCGCTCGGGCAAGCGGCTGGCGTCCGCGCCGATCAGCTCGCAGACCTTGGTGGCCAGTTCCAGCACGATCGGCGCCTGCTGCGCCGGGTCCCGGCTGACACCGATGCCGACAATGGGCAGGTCCATCCCCAGCGCTTCAAATCCGGCCAGCAGCCCGGCATGCGTTCCGGAACTTCCCGAGCCCAGCACGATGGCGTCAAATTGCATGCCGGTCTCGCGCATCTGCTGCTGCAGCTCGATGGCGCAGGCAACATAGCCCAGGCTTCCCAGCGCATTGGAGCCCCCACCCGGGATGACGTAGGCCTTGCGCCCCTGCGACGCCACGGCCTCGGCCTCCTTCTGCATGGCCGCTCCCATGTCAGTGCCGGCCGGCACGACCGAGATGGATTCGACGCCCATCAGGCGGAACAGGAAATGGTTGCCGTTGGCATCGTCGCTGTAGCTGCCCGGGACACGCTCTTCGATGACGAAACGGCAGCGAAGCCCCTCCCGGATGGCGGCCGAGAGCGTGATGCGGCAGTGGTTGCTCTGTGGCGCTCCGCAGGTGATCAGCGTGTCGGCACCTTGGGCCAGCGCATCAGCCACCAGGAATTCGAGCTTGCGCGTCTTGTTGCCGCCCGGGGCAAGTCCCAGCAGGTCGTCGCGCTTGACCCACACCTGCGGACCCGATCCGCCGGGACAAGTGGCCGCCAAGGCACGGGAAAAACGCGGCAGTGGTTCGATCGGCGTGGGGGCGTCGGAGTAGCGGCGACGGGCAAAACGGCTCAGGTCCATGTGGGATCGTCCAGAGGTTGGAAGGAGGGGGAAAGCGCAGGCCACGTCGCATCGGGATCGAGCGGAAAGGCCGGCCGCGGAATGCGCGTGAGTGAGAGACGGGAAAGCACCGGCGTGGTCAGTCCGGGGCCATCGACCTCGATGATCCGGCTGGCAGGCGCAAAACCCTCGAAGGCCGCCCTGAAGTGGCCACGGCTCTTGACCACCAGCGTCTGCACACCGGAGGCCGGGCTGTCGACGTCGACACCCAGGATTTCCAGTTGCGCAGGATCCAGCAGCTGCTGACGGTGCGTGATCACCACCACCCTGACACCCCCCAGCTCCAGCAGTGCACTGGGACCCATCGACTGCGAGCTGCCCTGGACCAGCCCCCGCCGACCGACAAATTGGCCATCGGACAGCGCCAGCACCTTTGCTTCGTGCTCGAAGGCTCGGGCATGTGCATCGCCCACGGTCGCCCGGTTGAAACGTGCCTTGAAGACAGCGCCCATGCCAAGCTGATGGGCCTCCTCTGCCAGAGAGGGGTCGGTGACCACCCCGATCAGGACCCGGCTCGCCCCGGCCTCCAGCAAAGCCTGCAGCAAGGCAGTGGTGTTGCCACCCCCGCCACCACCAGGGTTGTCGGCCACATCAGCCAGGATCAGGCGTCCGTCGGCGGTAGTCGCACCATCCTCTAGGCAGCCGGCGCGCACCGCCATGGCCACGGCCTCCTGCAGCGGCGTGAGCCGGGAGACAAATTCGTGCCGGCGGACCCACACCTCCGAGGCCAGCGACTTGGCGGCCGCCTCGGCGGCAGCCCGCGCACCGGCAACCGCGGTCGCCACCACGGAAAACCCACACTTGGCGCTGTCAGCCAGGGGGAAGCCACCGCACAGGGAAATGTTGAGGACCTTCGGGTCATGCCAAGCGGCTGCCAACTCCAGCAGCCGCGCATAGGGCGTCCCCGGCGCGATCAGCTGCTCCGTGCTGGCGGGCAGGAACGGCAACTTCTGCAGCACCACTTCGCCCGGCCCCTGCGCCACCATGCGTCGCAACATCGCTGCCGCTTCGAGTCCGCGTTCACGCAGATCCACATGCGGGTTGGTGCGGTACGCCACGAAGCCCGAGAGCGCATCGGTCATGCGGCGGGACACATTGGTGTGAAGATCGAACACGGCCACCACAGGCACGGACAGGCCCACGCAGCGCCGGATGCACTCGAACAGGACACCGTCCGGATCATCCTCCTCGGTCGTCAACGCCGCACCGTGCGAACTGATGAAAACGCCATCGAGCTGGCCCGCTTCACGGACACGACGCTCCACATCGGACAGAAAGCGCTGCCACCAGTCATGGTCAGCCGGTCCACCCGGGTAGGCCAGGGCCATCCGAAGCGGAACCGGCTCCCACGGACCGCTGGTGTCCATGCCTTCAACAAATCCCTGGGTGTCCGGCAGCAGGCGCGGCGCCGGGGCTCGCAGTTCATTGAGCAACGCCTCCCCGGCGCAGTCACAGGCACGGACAAACATCTCTCCGGTGGTCACGGGCGAGAACCGGTTGGCTTCCAGAAAGAAGCCCACCAGGCCGATGCGCGGGGGATGGCTCATCTGGCAAGCCGCCCTCAGTCAAGCTTGATGCCACGCACCAAGGGCTGGTACTTGGCCAGCTCGGCGGCCACAAACCGCGATGTCTCCTGCGGCGAGAGGGTGGATGCCAGCTCAACGCCGAGGCGATCGCGCTGCTGCACATTGGACGGCAACATGAGCGCCTCGTTGACAACGGCATTGAGGCGACTGACCACGGCCGGCGGCGTGCCCACCGGCGCGTAGACCACGCCCCAGGTCGACAGCTCAAGCCCCCTGAGCGCCTCGATCTCGCCGAAGGCCTGGGCATCCGCTATCGCCGGCAGGCGCCGGGCCGTCGTCACGCCGATGGCCTTGAGCCGGCCACTGCGGACAAAGCCGGCCGCGTTCGCGGCGCTGGTGATGCCGATGTCGACCTGCCCGCTCATGACGTCGTTGAGAATCTGGGCACCGCCGCGGTAGGGGATGTGCAGCATGAACACGCCCGCCCGCGCCTTGAAGGCCTCGCCGATGACGTGCTGGAAGGTGCCCACCCCTGGTGAGCCATAACTGAAGCGCCCGGGGTTGGCACGCGCCATCGCCACAAAGTCCGCAAGGGTTCGAGCCGGGAAGTCGGGCCGCGCCACAAAGACGGCTGGGGTTCCGCCCACAAAGGCCACTGGGAGCAGGTCATCGACCTTGTAACCCGCACGCGGATTGATCAGGGGAACCAGCAGCGCTTCGCTCAGTGAGCCGTAGAGAACCGTATGGCCATCCGGTGCCGAACGCACCAGCTTCTGCACCCCCAGCGCACCGCCCGCGCCCGAGACGTTGTCCACCACCACCGGCTGGCCCAGCAGTCGCCCCATTTCACCGGTGATCATGCGCGCACCGATGTCGCTGGCGCCACCCGCTGTGTAAGGAACGATCATCGACAGTGTGGTCGAGGGAAAGGCGGTCTGCGCAAAGGCCACCGAGGGCAGCACCTGGGTCGCCAGGCCTGCGGCACTGGCCAGCATGAAGTGGCGGCGGCTGGCGATGATGTCGGACATGGACATGTCGGTCTCCTGGGAAGTTGGGTGTGTTCAGTGTAGGAACCGGCCGCCCTTGAATACAGTAACTATTCCGCCATCATTGATGGCAATCTCGCCACAGATCCTGTGGCAACATGGCGATGTTCGCACCACGTATCCGCCTCGCCATGACCAGCAAGAAACGATCGGTGATCCCGCGCGCCGCACCCCAACGCTGGGAAGTGCTCCGTTGCGAAGACGGTCTTGATGGCCCCGCCGGCGCCATCGCCGACATGCTGCATCTGGTCAATGAAATCGCCACCTTGCGAGGCGCCCGTCACGACCCCGTTTCGCTGACCCTGCGAACCCCGGCCGGCCGAACCCTGAAGCCGCCCCCCATCGCTGTGGCAAGGCCTCGCAGCACGGGACGTCGCACGGCCAACCCGGCCCCCAGCCCGTCCCTGCTGCCTGACGTGCTGATCGTCCCCGGATGGCATGCACGCAACGGGCCGCGACTCAATCGGCTGGTCAACCGGGACCGGATGGCCTGTGCGCGGCTCAGGGCAGTACACGACAACGGTGGCCACGTGGTCGGTCTGTTCACCGGGGTGGCTTTGCTGGGCGAAGCCGGCCTGCTGGATCAGGCCAGGGCCGTCATCCCGTGGCCTTTTGTTCCCGCCGTGTTGCGTCATGCACCCAGCGTCAGGCTGGTCAACGACGAGGCACTGGTCGAGCACGAGCGGGTCTGGACGGTCGACTCCCCGACACTGACCACCGAGGCCGCCTTGCTGGTCATGCAGGCCGCAGGGCTGGCCGAGCTCGCCGAGTCTGCGCGCGCCGTGCTGCTGCATTCACCGCAACGCCAGTCATTGACGCTGGCGGTGGCCGAGGATGCCCGCACGCGCGTCGGACCCGGTTCGCTCGAACGCGCCCGGCGCTGGCTCGAGGACCATCTGCATGAGCCTTACAGCCTGGCCGACACGGCCCGGGCTGCGGCCACCAGCGAGCGGTCCTTGCTGCGCCATTTTCGGCAGACATTCGGTCAGACGCCGCTGCAGATGCTGCACGGCTTGCGCGTGACCCGCGCCCGAATGTTGCTGGAGACCACCTACCTGAGCACAGAGGCCATCGCCGAGCGCTGCGGATGGCGTGATCCGGTGATGCTTCGGGATGTGTTCCGCCGCAGCACCGGGCTCACACCGGCGGCCTATCGGGAGCGCTACCGGCTGCGCACCAAACGCCGGGAGTGGGGCTCTGACCTGGCCTGATGCTGCCGCGAGGCTGAACGCGGGCAGCCCGGGGAAACCTCCGGTGTGCAGGCGAAAGCCGCAACTGGGACAATCACAGTTTCATTGTCTGCCCCTGGGCCTGCGGAGAAACACCATGAGCACTGGCTACCCCATTCAGAAGTCGGACGCCGAGTGGCGGGAAACGCTTGCCGCCAAAGGCGCCGAGCCGATGGCCTTCGAAGTCACCCGTCGGGCCCACACCGAGCGGCCTTTCACCGGCAAATACGAGCGGGTCTGGGCCGATGGCAGCTACCACTGCATTTGCTGCGGCAACCACCTGTTCGATGCCGGCACCAAGTTCGACGCCGGTTGTGGCTGGCCCAGCTTCTCGCAGGCGGTACCCGGTGCCATCACCGAGATCGTGGACCGCAGCCACGGCATGGTCCGCACAGAGACCGTGTGCAGCCAGTGCGGTGCCCACCTGGGTCATGTGTTTGAAGACGGCCCCGCCCCGACCGGCTTGCGCTACTGCATGAACTCGGCCTCGATCGAGCATCAGCCGCGCTGAGGCGCTCGCCCCGGCGGCGCTCAGAAGGCGGCCTGGCCGCTGTCGTCGGCCCGTAACGGAGCCCCTGCCTGGGCCAGCGCCATCCACACCTGCAGAGGCAGGCGCTCCAGTGCCCGGCGCGGCGCTTCGCGTGCCACCACCAGCCGACCCTCCTGCACGAGCATGACACCGCACTCGGGCGGCACATCGTCGGTCGTGCCGATCGGGCGGCCCCGGGCATCTTGCCCCAGCACGTACCAGCAGGCACTGGCCATGTCCAGGTAGGCGGCGCGTTTGGCGGGCTTCCTGAGGTCGCCCAGCAGGTCGGCCCGGCTGACCTTGATCTCGTGCACCACGGGCTCCAGGTAGGCCTCGACCGTGCTGCGGCGGATGGAGAACACATCCGGACAGGCCATGACCCAGGCGTGGCCGGGTCCGGCCATCTCGTCGTCAGCACTCCCGGCGCCCGGCAAGGGCTCGGAAACCGCATGGCAGGAGGGCGCCCCGGCCTGCTCTGTCAGCGACAGCGGCACCCGGGCGCGCAGGCTGAGACCGCGCCAGGCCAGGCGCCCGGCACGGTCCATGGCCAGTGCCACCTGCTCCACCAAAGCCTCGTGCGGGCTGCGCGCCGCCTTGTGGTGGGCGAACACCCGCGCCAGGGTAGCGATGCCGTCCTCGGTCACGCGCAGGGTCTCGTGGCCGTCGGGACTGCGAATGCGTTCCAGCTGACCGGCCGCCAGCAACTCCACCTCCAGCATGTCCTGGCAGGGCCAGCCGGCCGAACGGTAGACCTCGCGCAGGCGCCGGTGATGATGCCGGGTCAGCACCGGCACGAGAGGGGCAGACGACTCGCTCATGGACTGATGATATATCCAGTACCATGCGCGCTGCACCTCCACGCGGCATGAACGAGAAATCCCGCCTGATCGAAGAATCCCCCGACGACGCTCCGCCAGGCGTGGTGGCGGTGCGCGCCCTGTGCGACTTTGCCGCGCGCGCGGGCGACCTGGACCTGCGCTTCTCCCCTTCCCCCAGCGGCAGCGAAGGCGTGGCCGGCCATGGCGAGGTCACCGCACGGCGCGGGTCTGCCTACCAGCGCGAGGT
>SBFU01000445.1 GCA_006227785.1 Burkholderiales bacterium | reverse complement strand
ACGCCGGCGTCTTTGTAGGAAAGGGGAGTGGTGCTCGTCATGGGGGAGGGGCTATGCCCGGCAGGTCAGGTAGGGCGCCAGCAGCGACTTTTGGGGTGGAGGCGGGCGGCGGACTTAGAATTTGGCACCGATTTTAAAGGTTCACCTCCGGGAGCCCCCGGGTTCGAGTTCGCCGGGACCGAACCTCACGCCCCGCCACTGCCGAGCCTCCGACCGAATGACCTTGACCCCCAACCAGCTTCGCGCCGCCGCCTGGGCCGGCATTGCCCTGGGTGCCTGGCTGCTGCTGACCTTGCTGGCGCCGGTGTTGATGCCTTTTGTGCTGGCGGCTGTGCTGGCCTATGCGCTGCACCCCCTGGTTGAAAGGCTGCACGAGAAACGCATACCCCGCTGGCTGGGCGCTGGCGTTGCCATTGCCGCCCTGTCGCTCGTCATGTTGCTGGTGGTGCTGCTGATCGTGCCGGTCATCACCAGACAGGTTCCGCTGCTCAAGGAGCAGGTGCCGGCCCTGCTGGAGCGTGTCAACGATGTGTTGTTGCCCCTGGCGGCCCGCTTCGGGCTGGACTTGCAGATCGACGTGGCCCAGGTGCGTGGCTGGTTGCGCGACCTGGTCTCCGGTCACGAGAGCGAGCTGATCACCGGCCTGCTGTCCTCGCTGCGCATTGGCGGAAGTGCCGTGGCGGCCCTGTTCGGCAACCTGATCCTCGCACCCATCGTGGCCTATTACCTGCTGCTGGACTGGGCGGGACTGGTCGAACGAACCAAGGGCCTGATTCCTCCACGCTGGCTGGCCACCGTGCAAAGTTTCCTGGACGAAACCGACGAGGTGCTGGGGCAGTACCTGCGCGGTCAACTGCTGGTCATGGGCATTCTGGCCGTGTTCTACACCGTGGGTCTGGCCCTGGTGGGCCTGAAACTGGCCCTGCCCATCGGCGTGTTCACCGGGCTGGCGGTGTTTGTGCCGTATCTGGGTTTCGGGCTGGGCATGATCATGGGCCTGCTGGCGGCGGTGCTGGAGTTCCAGAGTGTGCTGGGTGTGGCCATGGTCGCTGCGGTGTTCATCGTCGGCCAGGTGCTCGAAAGCATGTACGTCACGCCGCGATTGCTGGGCGAACGCATTGGTTTGCACCCGATTGCGGTGATCTTTTCCCTGATGGCCTTTGGGCACCTGTTCGGCTTTGTGGGTGTTCTGGTGGCGTTGCCGGCGAGTGCGGTGCTGCTGGTGGCGATCCGTCGAGCCAAGCGGGGTTACCTCTCCAGCGAGCTGTACCTGGAGGGGTCTCCATCGCAAACGACCGCCGCAGCGGACCAGCCTCCTTCAGGTCACCGCGGATGAGCGCCATCAGGTCGCCGGGACGGCGCTTTGAGCCCCAGGCCATGGCCCGCAGGGGCGTGTGGTGAGCATGGGTCAGACGCCCATGAAGCAGATGGCGCTGGACATCGGGCTGGCGCCGGTGCCCACGCTCGCGAATTTCATCGATGTCGGCAACGAGGCGGTGCTTGAACACCTGCGGCTGTGGGCCGGGAACCCCCTGCGATCGCCGGTTCCGACCCTGATCTGGGGCCCCAGTGGCAGTGGCAAGACGCACCTGCTGCACGCAGTGCGCGAAGCCTTGCGGGAGCAGGGGGCAAGGACGGGCTGGATGGATGCCGGACAGCGTCAGCCAGGCGAGTTCGACGAACAATGGCAGGTGCTGTTGCTGGACGACGTTCATCTGTACACGGCCGAGCAGCAGGCTGCTGCCTTCAACTGGTTTGTCCATGCCCAGTCCCCCGCCCTCGGTCCGGCGCGCTGGGTGCTGGCCGCGGCCGATCGACCCCCTGCCGACATGATGCTGCGTGAAGACCTGCGCACCCGTCTGGGCTGGGGGCACGTGTTCCAGCTGCAGGCCTTGGGAGAGGCCGAGCGGCGGGCTGTGCTGCGCCGCGCAGCCGATGCGCGCGGGGTGTTCCTGGGGGATGAGGTCATGGATTTCATGCTCACCCGTTTCTCCCGCGACCTGTCCAGCCTCATGATGCTGCTGGACCAGCTCGATGCCTATGCCCTGCGCACCCAGCGCGCCATCACCATCCCGCTGATCAAATCGATGCTGGAAAACGAATAGCCATGACCATTGCGAAAACGAGCGACGCCGGGCCGCCCCAAGTCGCGAGAACCCCCTCGGGGGGCAGCGACCCGCGAGAGCGGCGGAGCGTGGGGGCGATCAGGCTAGCCTTATTTGATCTCGATCACACCCTGATTCCGCTGGACTCCGACCATGCCTGGGGTCAGTTCACCGTCACACTGGGCTGGCGCGACGCCGAAACCCATACCCGAGCCAATGACGCGTTCTACGAACAGTACAAGGCCGGCACGCTGGACATCCATGAGTACGTGCGTTTTTCGGTGGCCCCGCTGGCCGAGCATGGTCGGCAAAAGGCCGATGATGCCCACCGGCGCTTCATGGACGAGGTGATCCGCCCGGCCATCCGGCCCCAGGCGCTCGAGCTGGTGCAGCGCCATCAGGCGGCCGGTGATCAGGTCATCATCGTGACCGCCACCAACGAATTCATCACCCGGCCGATTGCGAAGGCCTTTGGCGTCGACGAGCTGATTGCCATCGATCTGGAGCGGGACGGGGCTGGCAACCCCACCGGCGCCATCCGAGGTGTGCCCTCGTTCCGTGAGGGCAAGGTCGCGCGTGTGGAACAATGGCTGATGGCTCGCGGTCTGGACTGGACCCGTGTGACCCACAGCACCTTCTACAGCGACTCGATCAACGACTTGTCGCTGCTGGAAAAGGTGCGCGAACCGGTGGCGGCCAACCCCGACGACCGGTTGAAGGCCATCGCGACCGAGCGCGGCTGGCGCATCCTGAACCTGTTCACATGATCAAGAAATTCATCGACAAGCTGCTGGGCAAATCCGCCGGACGTGGCAAGACGGCCAAATTCGGCAAGCGTGAGGACGTGCCCGCCAGCGTGCACGGCATCAACCCCAAGCTGGTGGATCAGCGGGCGCTGGACGTCGTGCACACCCTCAAGCAGGCGGGTTTCGAGGCCTATATCGTCGGCGGTGCCGTGCGCGACCTGCTGCTGGGCTTGCGTCCCAAGGACTTCGACGTCGCCACCAATGCCACGCCCGAACAGGTCAAGGGTCTGTTCCGCCGGGCTTTCATCATCGGTCGCCGGTTCCGCATCGTGCACGTGATCTACGGCCGTGGGCGCGAGCACGAGGTGATCGAGGTGTCCACCTTTCGTGCCTACCTCGACAGCGCCGACGCCGAACAGGTGACGGGCAATGAACGCACCAGCAAGGGTGAACTGGCTGGCATGAAGCATGCCGTCGATGCCAGCGGCCGCGTGCTGCGCGACAACGTCTGGGGGCCGATCGAGCAGGATGCCGCCCGACGCGACTTCACCATCAATGCCATGTACTACGACCCCGAGTCGCAGGTGGTGGTCGATTTCCACCACGGCATCCGCGACGCGCAGAAGAAGACCTTGCGCATGATCGGTGATGCCGCCACGCGCTACCGGGAAGACCCGGTGCGCATCATCCGCGCGGTGCGCTTTGCAGCCAAGCTCAATGCCCTGGGCTTCAGGCTGGACAGCAAGACCCGCGAGCCCCTGGTGGCGTCACGCGAGCTGCTCCGTGACGTGCCGCAGAGCCGTCTGTTCGACGAGATGCTCAAGCTGCTGCAAACCGGGCACTCGCTGGCCAGCATCGAGTCCTTGAAGGACGCGGGTCTGGCGCAGGGAATCTACCCGCTGCTGGACCTGGTGGTGCAGCGCGCCGGTGATGACTTCGTGAAGCTGGCCCTGCAGGACACCGACCGCCGCGTGGGCGAAGGCAAGCCGGTGGCCCCCAGCTTTTTGCTGGCCTGCGTGCTTTGGGCCGATGTGCGCAAGGGCTGGGAGCAGCGTCTGCAGCCACGCGGCAACCAGCGCCCGCCACCACCGTTTTCGGCGCTGCAGGAGGCGGTGGACGATGTGTTCGAGTCGCGCATCGGTGATGTTTCGGGTCGCGGGAAGCTCGGTGCCGACATGCGCGAAATCTGGATGATGCAGCCGCGCTTCGACAAGCGTGTGGGCGCTGGCGTGTTCAGTCTGGTCGAGCAGCCGCGGTTTCGGGCCGGTTTCGATTTCCTGCGACTGCGCGCGCAGACCGGCGAGATCGACGAAGAGCTGGCCCACTGGTGGGAGACGTTCAGCACCGCCGATGACGACCACCGGCAGGACATGGTCGATGCACAACGCAAGTCCGGTCAGCCCCGAGCTGGCGCTGCAGGAAACGGTGGCAGGGTCCGACGCGTGAAGAAAGTGGGCAGCGACCCGACGGCGCAAGGGGTGCCGGCAGACGATCCGCGCTTTCGGGATGACCAGGGCAGTCCGGTGCCGACGCCGTCCTATGGCAGTGCCTTTGCGCCGGACAGCGAAGAGGTGGCGGACGAGTCCGCAGCCGGCGAAGCCGGCGAAGGCATGGGCGCCGCGGCCCCTGCCAGGAAGCGTCGCCGCCGTCGCCGCAAACCCGCAGGAGGCGGTGCGGCAGGTGCCGCTGACGCTGGTGGTGGTCCGGGCGGCGACTGATCAGCCGGACCATGACGGGTACTGATCGTCCCGAGGTCATCGCCTACGTGGGACTGGGTGCCAACCTGGGTAACCCGACGCTGACTTTGCGCGGTGCCTTGGCCAGTCTGGCGGGCACCGCCGGGGTGCGCCTGCTCAGGTCATCCGGTCTTTACCGAACCGCGCCCGTTGACGCCAGCGGGCCCGACTACCTCAATGCCGTGGCCGAACTGGCCACTTCCCTGACCGCGCCGGACCTGCTGTCGGTCCTGCAGTCGCTGGAGAATGCCGCCGGGCGCGAGCGCCCGTACCGCAACGCCCCCCGCACGCTGGACCTGGACCTGTTGCTCTACGGCAGCTCTCGCATCGACTCGTCCCGCCTGACCGTGCCCCATCCGCGCATGTGTGAGCGGGCATTTGTGCTGGTGCCGCTGCGGGAAATCGCACCGGATCAGGTGCCATGCGATATGCTGGCGCGTGTGCAGTGCCAGGCGATCCAGCGCCTGGACACGATCTGACCCGAGGCTTGACGGCGCGCTGCCCTGCGTCGACCGGCCCGGCTCATGGGGCGGCCTGTCAAAGCCAGTGCAGGTCGGCGCCCCCGTATCCTTGAGTCGCCCCGGGCGTGTCCAACACCAGAAGAGAGCCAGCGCATGGATGTCATCGATGTGTGGGTCCAGCACCCGACCCGGGGCTTTGCAAACGAACCCTTTCTCGAACCCCTGAGGCGATGGACCCGCCGGGACTTCGGTGTGGTGCCCATCGAGGAGACGGCCCGGGTCATGCGCGAGGCCGGTGTCGGGCGCGCGCTGCTCTCGCCATGGTACGGCCCACAGGGGCCGCTGATCAGCAACGATGAAGTTCTGCAGGCCACCTCGCAGTATCCGGACCTGTTCGTCGGCCTCGCATCGGCGGACCTCAGGAACCCGGTCGAGGCGGTGCGGACTGTTCGGCACTACGTGACCCAGCATGGCTTCAAGGGTGTGCGCTTCATCCAGTGGCTGTGGGAGTGGCCTTGCACCCATGCGCTTTACTACCCGGTGCTGGCGGCCTGTGTCGAATTGAACGTCCCGGTTTGCCTGCAGGTCGGGCTCACGGGGCCCCTGCACAGCTCGGAGACCGGCCGGCCATTGCACATCGAGCGGATCGCACTGGACTTTCCCGAACTCAAGATCGTCTGTGGCCACATTGGCTACCCATGGCACAACGAGATGATGGCGTTTGCCACCAAGTTTCCCCATGTGTTCATCGACACATCGGCCTACAAGCCGGGTCGCTACCCGGTCGAGCTGGTGGCCTTCATGAAGTCACACGGCCGTCACAAGGTGATGTTTGGCAGCAATTACCCCATGATCAACCCTGCCGATTGCCTCCAGGAGCTGGACCTGCTGGGACTGGACGCGGAAACCCGGGCGCTGTTTCTCTACAAAAACGCCCAGAGGGTTTTCGCGCTGTAGCGGCCATGGCGGGCTGGCGCGGGACCGCTGGGCCGCACGCACCCAGGGCGCCGGCTCAACTGCCATGGCTTTCGAACTGGGCCGCGTTCTTGCCGCGGAACGGTGCGTAGAACGCCTTGATGGCATTCATGTCGGCATCGACGTCGCCAGTGGGTTCGAACAGGGGACCCAGCCCGCTGCGCTTGGCGGTGTAGTCCATGTAGGCCATGACGATGGGTACGTCGGCCGCGCGTGCGATGTGGTAGAAGCCGGTCTTCCAGAAACGGGTCTTGCTGCGGGTGCCCTCGGGTGGGACGATGAGCTGCAGAGGGCCATCGGCATCGCGGATGGCCTGGGCCGAAGCGGCCACGAGGTTGTTGGCCTGCTCGCGGTTGACGGCGATGCCGCCGAGCCAGCGCATCAGCGGTCCGAACGGGGCCTTGAACAAGGTGTGCTTGCCCATCCAGTAGGGGTTCAGCCGCAGGGCGAATGCCACCATCAGGGTGTAGGGCAGATCCCAGTTGCTGGTGTGCGGCGCGGCAATGAACACGCTTTTGGCGGCCCGTGGTGGCAGTGAGCCCTCCACCCGCCAGCCGGTGAGCCTGAGAAAGACCACGGAGAAGCCGCGCAGCAGCGTGTTGACCACCGGGGTGGTGAAGATGGTGCGGTGCATGCGATGGGGTGTGGGGGCTCAGGGGGCCAGGCGCTCGCGCACCCAGCTGCCATCCGACTGGGCTGTGTAGCGCAGCCGGTCGTGCAGGCGGCT
>SBFU01000500.1 GCA_006227785.1 Burkholderiales bacterium | reverse complement strand
GCATCATGGCCACGCCCTGCGGGCGGCCGGTCAGGGCGGTGATCTCGTGCCACAGCAGCAGCACCACGCCCAGTGCGGCGGCGGCCACGCCGCCCCAGGACCGCCCGGCCAGCCTCTGACCAAACCAGATGGCACCCACCAGGGCCGAAAACACCGGCATGGTGTAACCCAGGATGGCCGCCCGGCCGCTGGAGAGGGACTGCACCGCCAGGATGGCCAGCGTGTGCCAGAACAGCATGTTGAACACGGTCAGAAACAGCAGCTCGGGCCAGTGCGTACGACCGATGCGAAACGGCACCTTGCGCCAGATCAGCACGGCCGCCAGCACCGGCAGACCGATCCACATGCACAGCGAGCGAAAGCTCAATGGCGGGAACCCGGTGACCCCCAGTTTCATGATGGGCCAGTTGATGCCCCAGACCAGGGTGAGCAGGACGAGCAGCACCAGCTGCTGGCGGGAGAGTGCATGCATGCGCCGATGGTAGAGGCTTGCGACGCGGCACCGTGTCGCCGGGGCATGCGGCGCCTATACTGGTGCGGGCAAGCAGCACGGAGGGCAGTCACATGATGGATTGGGTCAAACGGGTCTACGGCAAGTACGCGGACTTCTCCGGGCGCGCGCGCCGCAAGGAGTACTGGTTTTTTTTCCTGTTCCTGTTCCTGGCGCTGATCGGACTGTCCATCGTGGACACGCTGCTGGGCACTTACAGCGAGTCCCGCCAAATCGGCCTGCTCGCCGGTGTCTTCTGGCTCGGTTCCTTGCTGCCCTCGATCGCGGTGGGGGTGCGGCGCCTGCACGACATCGGCCGCAGCGGCTGGTGGCTGCTGCTGGCCTTTCTGCCCTTGATCGGGCCGGTGGTGCTGCTGGTGTTTGCGGTGCTCGACAGCCAGCCGGGTGACAACGAATACGGGCCGAACCCCAAGGCCTGAGGTGTCCCGGGGGCGCCACTTAAAATCGGCGCATGAGCTTTCTTGACATGCTGCGTGGCGCCGAGCGCCAGAACCGTTCCCTGCTGTGTGTGGGCCTGGACCCTGATCCGCAGCGGTTCCCGGCCGGCATGAAGGGAGACGCGTCCCGCATCTACGACTTCTGCGCGGCCATCGTCGAGGCCACGGCCGATCAGGTCATTGCGTTCAAGCCGCAGATTGCCTATTTCGCTGCCCACCGGGCAGAAGAGCAACTGGAAAAGCTGATGCGTCACATGCGGGCGGTCGCGCCGCAGGTGCCGGTCATTCTGGATGCCAAGCGCGGCGACATTGGCAGCACCGCCGAGCAGTACGCCATCGAGGCCTTTGAGCGCTACGGCGCCGACGCCGTTACGCTCTCGCCCTTCATGGGCTTCGATTCGGTCCAGCCCTACCTGAAATACGAGGGCAAGGGGGCCTTCCTGCTGTGCCGCACCTCCAACCCGGGCGGCGACGACCTGCAGAACCAGCGTCTGGCGTCGATCGAGGGCCAGCCGCGGCTGTACGAACATGTGGCCCGGCTGGCGCAGGGTCCCTGGAACCTCAACGGCCAGCTCGGGCTCGTGGTGGGCGCCACCTACCCGACCGAGATCGAGCGCGTGCGCGAACTGGCCCCCACGCTGCCGCTGCTGATCCCGGGTGTGGGGGCACAGGGGGGCGACGCGGTGGCCACGGTGCGTGCCGGCTACCGGGCGCAGGGTGATGAGACCACCGGGGCGGTGATCGTCAATTCGTCGCGTGCCGTGCTGTACGCCTCGTCGGGCGAGGACTTCGCTGCCGCCGCCCGTCGCGAGGCCCAGCGCACGCGCGACCAGCTGGAAGCCGCCAAGGCAGGCTGACACCCTTGCGACAGGCCGGGGGGCGACAGGAGCGGTCGCCGTCCCTACTATGCGCGGTCCACGCCATCGGAGATCGTGCATGAAGCTGTATGTGTCGCCACGCGCACCCAACCCGCGGCGGGTACTGATGTTCCTCGTCGAGAAGCAGGTGCAGGGACTGGACCTGGTGAACGTCGACCTCAATGCCCAGGAGCACAAGACCGAGGCCTACCGTTCCAAGAGCCCGCTGGCCCGGGTGCCCGCCCTCGAGCTGGACGACGGTCGGGTGCTGACCGAGACGCGTGCCATCTGTACCTACATGGAGGGCCTGCACCCGGAACCCAACCTGATGGGGCGCAGCGCCGAGGAAAGGGCCTTCATCGAAATGGCCGACCGCCGGGTGGAGTGGCACCTGATGCTGGTCGCGGCCAACTGCATCCGCCATACCCACCCGGGCCTGGCGCCACTGGAGCAGCCGCAGTTTCCCGAGTTCGGCCAGTCTCAGGGCCTGAAATTCCGCGAGTCGGCCGCCTGGCTCGACAGTGAGCTGCAGAAGCACCCCTGGGTCGCGGGTGGACGCTTCACCATTGCCGACATCACGGCCTTCTGCACGGTGGAATTCGCGCGCCTGATGCGCTTCAAGCCTGCCGAGGCCGGCCTGCCCGCCCTGGCTGACTGGCACCGGCGGGTGGCCGCCCGCCCCAGCGCGCTGGTCTGAGCCAGGGCGAACCCTGCCGTCGTTCAGAGCGGTGCCGGCCGGGTGCTGTCGAACTGGGCGCGGGCGCTGCTGGCCAGCGCCATTTCACCCGGGGTCTCCGGCGTCCAGGTGTCGACCTGGACCGGACGGCCTTGCGCGTCCAGCGCCACCAGCACCACCAGGGCCTCGGCGGTTTTTTCCATGCGGCCGGTGCGCAGGTCACCGCTGACCAGTTCGACCGTGATGTTCATGTTGGTCTCTCCGGTGAAGGCCAGCCGGGCCCTCACCTCGACCAGATCCCCCACGTGCACGGTGCGCTGGAAGCGGATGCTGCTGGTGTAGACGGTGCGGCAGCTGCTGCGCGACCACGAGGTGGCGCAGGCCTGGCCGGCGTCATCCAGCCACTTCATGACGGTGCCGGCGTGCACCTGGCCGCTGGAGCCTGCATGGGCCGGCTCAACGAGGAAACGCAGCGTGATCGAAGACATGAAGACTCCCGGTGAGAAACCCCGACGGCCGTGATGCGGGCACGACAAAGTGGCGCCGCTTTGCGCCCCATCGCACCCGCATTGTGTGCCTGCCGTGCCGGTTTGCCAAGCTGGTGGCCGATGGTGCTCACCTGACCGGCCGGTGGGTGGCGGATCAGCCGGGCGCCGGAACCCGCAGCAACTGGCGCTCCAGCCGTGGCAGTGACCGCAAACCACGCCGGGTCTGTTCGTCTATGGCTTCCAGCAGAGGCGCCGGGTCCACGACCGGACAGTCCTGCAGCAGCTGGCGGGCCTGGTCCAGATCGTTCAGGTGTCCCAGCTGGTCCTGCGCCCTTGTCAGGCGCGGCAGGCCGCGCCGCACCAGGGCGCGCGGTGCCACATCACCCAGGAAACCCAGGGCATAGCGCAGCCGTTTCACGGCAATGCGCAGCTCGTGCCGGGCATCGGGACCGGCATGCAACGCATGGCGCGTCTGCCGCAGCAGCCGCCGGTGCGGGATGGCCAGGGCCTGGGGTGCCCAGTCGCCCAGCCGGGCCCGGGCATTGGCACGCGGTGTCGGCAGGGTCCACACGCCGTGCATGAAGGCCAGCAACGACTGGGTATGGCCCGGGTCGCGCAAGGCCTGGCAGGCGCGCCGGTTGGCGGCCTCTCTCTGTTCCCGCACCCACGCTGCCCAGCGGTCGGCGTCGGTCCGGGGTGTCTGCCGCAGGATCTCGGCCAGGTGCTCGTCGGCCAGCACATCCCAGTTGCGGGCCTCGCCCAGTTGTTGCGCCAGCGAGCGCCAGTGGGCCGCCCAGTGGGCCGCGAAGCGGCGCGGCAGCCAGGGCGCGAACAGCCGCAGGCCGGTGCGCAGGCGGCGCAGGGCCACCCGGGCCTGGTGGACGAACTCGGGGTCGGGCAGCGCCGCGTCCGTTCCCTGCTCCAGCAGCCCGACCGCGTTGGCCTGCAGCTGGGCCAGACAGGCCAGGGTGGTGCTGCGCCAGGCTTCCCGCGGGTGCAGCCCGGCGTCCAGTGCCATGGGCCCGGCTGGCACCGGCGTGGTGCGTTCCCCGGTGAACAGGCGCAGGCCGCGTTCGGCTTTGCTGCGGTCGTCGGGGTGCAGCCAGACGCCGGCCTGCCCATCCTGGCCCAGGGACAGGGTGTGCGCCAGGTCCAGCAGGTCGCTGGCGCGTCCGTCCAGCAGCTCCAGTTCCAGCTCCAGCAGGGGCAACTGCCTCGGGACAGCGTGTCCGGTGCCTTCGGTCCGGATCTGGCCCTCATCGAGCGCCACTTCGATGGAGGACTGACCGTGTGTGAGCACCCACGCCTTGCGCTGGAAATCGGTGTGGAACAGCGGCACCAGACGCGGCCGTATCGCCAGCAGGCGGGCCGCCAGTGTCGGGTCGGTGACCAGACGACCCACATCCAGCGCGCCAGCCCGGGCAGGGGCTTCCCACTCTTGTCGCTGGCTCAGGCCACCGGCCGACTGGCCGGCCGTCTTGACCGTCAGCCAGGTGCGCCGGCCGATCCGGCGCTCGCGCAGCGCGATACGCTCACGCATCAGATCCAGGGCCGGCGTGTCGTAATAGGTGTTGCTCAGCTGGCGGCTCAGGGGCCGCCGTCCGCTCAGCAAAGGGTGGGCGAGCAGGCGCGGCAGGTCGGTGGCGGTCAGGCTCAGCTTGAGTTCGGTTTCTCGGGCCATGCGGGTAGCGGGTGTGCCGGCGCATCGTGCGCCTGAAACAGCACAGTCTGCCAGCCTTGTGCCCATCCATCTACCACGGGCATGCCACGGATGGCCATGGGCGACCCGATAAGATGCTGCCATGCGAAAACCCGCTATCCGATGCCTGATCCTGACGCTTGTTCTTGCCAGTGGCGCCGCGCTGGCGAATCAGCCCGACGAAGCCAAGGGAAGCCGCGAGTTCCTGATCGGCGCCTCGCTTGAATCCACGGTGGGCCATATCGGGGACGGCCAGCGCAGCCTCAGCCTCAAGCCGGTCTGGCATTTCCAGCTGGGCCCCTTCCGGGTCTCCCGTTCGCGTGCCAGCACCCTGCTGGGCACCGGCCGCAAGTCGGGTGAGACTGGTGTGAGCGCCGACTTCTTTTCCCGCGACGGCTGGAGCCTGAGCGCGTCGTTGCGCATGGACAACGGTCGCACCTTCGACGATGACCCGGTCTGGCGCGGTCTGCCCGACATCCGGACCACGGTTCGCGGGCGTGTCTCGGTGCGCCGGCCCTTCGGTGAGCGCTGGGGCTGGAACGCCAGCATCGACCAGGACCTGATGGGGCGTGAAGGGGGCATGCGCCTGAACTCTGGCGTCAGCTACACCCACCTGTTGTCCGAACGCACGCAGTGGGATCTGGGCGTCTCGGCCACCTGGGGCAACGCCCGCTACATGCAGACCCACTTCGGCATCACGCCGACCGGCGCTGCCACCGTGGGCACCTTGCCCTACCAGCTGGGGGGTGGCTGGGAGGGGGTGCACGCCGCCTGGAATGCCAGCACGGCGCTGAGCACGAACTGGGTGCTTTTCGGTGGTGTGGGTCTCTCGCAGCTTCGTGGCGATGCGGCCCGCAGCCCCCTCGTCTCGCGCAGGACCACCACCAGCGCCACGCTGGGCGTGGCGTACCGCAGCCGGCGTTGAACCATCAATCGCAGCCGGCGTCGCAGGGGGCCTGCGACCGGTCGTGCATGCCATAGTCCCGGATGACAGTGGCCACCCGTATCCGGTAGGTGGTGAAGATGCCCTGTCGACCCTGTGCCTGCGCGCTTCGATGGTGCATATGGCGACGCCACTGACGAACCGCAGCTTCGTCCCGAAACCACGAAAGTGACAGCAATTTGTCCGCATCCGCAAGACTGCGAAACCGCTCCACGCCCAAAAACCCATCCATCTGGATGAGTTCCGATTTCAACTGGGCCGCGAGCGCCAGGTACTCGTCCTGACGACCTGCAGCGGGCACCACTTCGAATATCACGGCAATCACGTCATTTCTCCCGTGGCGGTGCGGACAAAGGGCGGCGCAGTGGCCGCCCCTCGGTGCGTCATCGGCGCCGCCGGGCCAGCTGCCCGATGGTGTAACTGTCCAGGTTGTGGTCTGCGACCCGGTACCAATCCACCTGTTCGTTGCGGAATTTGAGCCATGCGGCATAGATCTTCCTGAAGTCCTCGTTTTTGGCCGAAAGCTCTTCGAACAGATCGTTTGCGTGTTGGAAGGCAGCATCCATGACGTCCTTCGGAAACCACCGCAGCTGTGTGCCGGTGCCAATCAGAGATCGGATCGCGGCTGGGTTCTTGGCGTCGTATCGAGCGAGCATGGTGTTGTAGGCCTCGTGCGCGGCGACCTCGAAAGCGATCTGATACGCACGGGGCAGAGATTGCCATTGCCGGGTGTTGATGAGGGCTGTCATTTGCGCGCTGCCCTCCCACCACCCGGGGGCGTAATAGAAGCGGGCCGCCTTGTTCAGTCCCAGTTTTTCGTCGTCGTACGGACCGACAAACTCTGCCGCGTCAAGCGTCCCCCTTTCCATGGCCGAATAGATCTCTCCACCGGCGATCTGCTGCGCTACCACGCCCATGCGCGACATCACCATGCCGCCAAAGCCACCGATACGCATTTTCAGGCCGCGCAAATCCTCCAGGCTCTTGATTTCCTTGCGGAACCAACCGCCCATTTGGACGCCGAAGTTGCCGATCGGGATGGGGTAGCAGTTGTACTTGGCGTACAGCTCACGAACCAGTTCGAGACCGCCCGCCTGGTACATCCACGCCATCTGCTGGCGGGGGTTCAAGCCGAAGGCGA
>SBFU01000342.1 GCA_006227785.1 Burkholderiales bacterium | reverse complement strand
GTATTGTTGTCTGAGCGCGAGCGGATCGTCTGGGCATTTGAGCACCAAGGAAGGAATACAAGACTCGGCACCACTGGTACGCCGCAAGACAGAAGAAGCATGAAGCAAATACCCTGCGCGAGAAGAGTTTCGACCGCAATACCTCGCGGACGAATAAGCGCGAGCTCCCCAGTGATGAGCTTGGCGGTGCCGAGGTTCTGCAGGTACTCCACATAGCACACAAGGGAAGCGAGCTGGTCTGACCACGACCGGCATAGGTAGTCAGACCGGAACGGGCCATTTGGGGGAACGTCAAGCAGAGCCCAATAGAGTCCGAAAGAGCCCTGAATGGCACCTGAGAAGTTCCGGTATCCCCAACCAGTGACATAAAGTCGTTTGGGGCACCCTATCGAAAAGAGACATGAGGGTGGACTCCGCCAGCTTCGCAAGCACCCACCACTCGCCTAGGCCACACGAACCGATACAGGCCCGTCCCCGACCACCGATGCGGAGGGCTGACAAGCCGCTATGCTCCCCTCGATGGCAAACCCTCCCAACGCCTCGACCCTGCGTGCTGCCGGCTGGATGGCCGGCTGGCTCACGCTGATGGTGGTCATCGCCGTGGCCGGCCGCGAAGCCACGCGCGAGTTGTCGGTGTTCCAGGTCATGCTGCTGCGCTCGGTGCTGGGCATGGCCATGCTCTGGCCCCTGGTGCATGCCGCAGGCGGTCTGGCCGGGGTCCGGACGGCGCGCTTGCCCCAGCACGCGCTGCGCAACGTGGTCCACTATGCGGCCCAGTATGGCTGGTTTGTCGCCCTGACGCTGATCCCGCTGGCGCAGGTGGTGTCGATCGAATTCACCATGCCCATCTGGTCGGCCGCCCTGGCGGTGGTCTTTCTCGGGGAACGCATGAGCGGCCGCAAGTGGTTGGCCGTGCTGCTGGGCCTGGTGGGCGTGGCCGTGATCGTCCGGCCCGGCACCGGTGAACTCGATACCGGACAGCTCATCGCCCTGGCGTCGGCTGTGGGCTTTGCGGTCTCGGTGGTGCTGGTCAAGTCCCTCACCCGCACCGAAGCGGCCGTGGCCATCAGCTTCTGGATGCTGGTGATCCAGAGCGCGATCGGACTGGTGCCGGCGGTCCTGGTCTGGCAATGGCCCTCCACACAGGTCTGGGGCTGGGTGGTGGTGGTGGCCTTCTGCGGCACCTACTCGCACTACTGCTTTGCCCGGGCCATGCAGCACGCCGATGCCACGGTCGTCGTGCCGATGGATTTCCTGCGCGTTCCGCTGACCGCACTGGTCGGCTGGCTGGCCTACTCGGAGCGGTTGGATGTGTTCACGGCGCTGGGTGTCGGCCTCATTCTGGCGGGTAACTTGCTCAACCTGCTCCGGTGGCCCACCAGAGCGTGGTGGGCGCGTCGCTCGCCGTGAGAACGTGCGCCGCGCCGCCGCCGCTGGCCTGCTGGATTTGTGGGACCATGGTCCTCATCGAGAGATGTCAATGAGTCAACTCAGCTTCGAATTCACGCCACCCGAACCCGAGAGGCCGCCGGCTGGTGCTGGCGTGGTGGCGGCTGGCGCTGACCTGACACCGGAAGACATGGCGCTGCGCCTGCAGGCACACCCGGACTACCGGGTGTTGCGCCGCCTGGTCCCCGTGAACGACCATGGCCCGGCGCCCCAAGCAGCCGAGGGCGGTGGCCAGCAGCCGTGGGTTCTGGTGCTGGACACCGAGACCACCGGCCTGTCCCATGCCGATGACCGCATCATTGAACTTGCCATGTTGCTGGTGCAGGTGGACGGACGCACGGGCCTTCCGTTCGGCCCGGTGGAGACCTTCGAGGGTTTTGAAGACCCGGGCATGCCGATTCCGGAGGTGGCCCGCCAGGTCACCGGCATTGACGATGAGATGGTGCGCGGACACCGCCTGGATGACGACCGGGTGCTGGCGATGCTGGGGCGCGCCGACCTGGTGGTGGCGCACAACGCGGGCTTCGATCGCCCGTTCCTGGAGGCACGTTTTCCGGCGTTTGCGGGCAAGCCCTGGGCCTGTTCGTTTGCCGACATCGACTGGAAGAGCCTGGGCGCCGAGTCGTCCAGGCTCAGTGCCCTCGCCCTGGAGCAGGGCTGGTTCTATGACGCGCACCGGGCATTGGTGGACTGCCACGCCCTGCTGAAGGTGCTCTGTGCCGGCGGGGAGGACCACGACACACCCACCGGTCTGGGCCGCCTGCTGCTTGCCGCCAGTCAACCGGCTTACCGGTTGCGCGCCACCGGTGCTCCCTTCGAGAGCAAGGACGCCCTCAAAGGCCGGGGTTACCGCTGGGATGCCGATGGCCGTGTCTGGCATCGCAGACTCGACCATGAGGAGGCCTTGCAGGACGAGTTGCTCTGGCTCAGGTCGGCCGTTTATGGCGTCCGGCGGGCCCAGGTCGAGGTCGAGCGGCTGGACGCACTGACGCGCTACTCGGCCAGACCCGGTGTGGTGGAGAGCCGGGTGGTGCCGATTTCCTGAGCGCGGCCGATCGGCATCGGGTCTACGGCCGGATGCAGCGAAAACCGATGTAGACCACCGCCGTGTCGGCGGGCTTGGTGGCCCTGTGTGTGCGGTGCATGGGGCCAGCGCCGTACCACCACGAGCCGCCCAGCGTGGGTTGCTCGCTGCCCGGGCCGGCGTCGGCCCATTCCCAGACGTTGCCACCCATGTCGAACAGACCGTTGACGCCAGGGGGCGTGCGGCCGACCGGTGCATGTCCCCGGCCACGGCTGGTCCGGGCGTGGGCCACGGCAGGCGCGGTTTCGCCGCAGTCGCCCAGGCAGTTCGCGCCGGTGGGCGTTTCGCCACTGGGGTAGGGGTAGGTGCGACCCCGGATCCAGCCCGGCGGCGGCGGATCCCGCTGTTCGGTGTAGGCGGCGCGGCGCCATTCGTCTTCGGTGGGCAGGCGCCCACCGGCCCAGCGGCAATAGGCGCTGGCCTCGGCGTGGGTCACATGGGTCACGGGTTCGTCGTCGCCGCCGGGCCGGCCATAGGGTGCGTGCCAGACCCAGCCGGGCCGCTGCTGCCAGCCGCCCTCGTAGGTCTGGCCACCACCGGCCCGCTCGGCGGCGGTGACCAGACCGGTGGCCTGCACGAAGTCACGGAAGGCGCCGATGCGCACCTCGGTCGCATCCATGCCCGCCAGAGCGGGTGAGGTGCCCATCCCCAGGGCCAGCGCGGGCGCCGCGATGAGGCGCCACACCGTGGTGCAGAGGCTGTGGTGCTGCGGAGCCGGCGCTGTCATGCGTTGCGTGGGTTCGGTGGGTGACGGGCCACCTCGTCCGCCAGTTGGTTTGCCGAACCGGCTTTTTCGATCACCAGGGCAACACCGGCCCTCTCGGCCTTGGCACGCAGTTCGTCTGAGACAACGGCAGACGTCAGGATCACCGGCAGACTTGGCCTGATCTGCTGCACCGTGGTGACCATGTCCAGTCCCGACATCTGCGGCATGTTGTGGTCGGAGATCAGGAGGTCGAAGGCTTGCGGATCATCCTCAAGTCGGCGCAACGCTTCGCGTGGGTCCGACTCGGTGGTCACCTGGTGACCGGCGCGCGTGAGCTGGCGGAAGACCAGGTCGGTGAGCAGGGCGTCGTCGTCCACGTACAGCACGCGACGGCTTTCGGTGCGGCGTGCAGAAGCGGGTGCAGGCACGTCCGTGTCGGCGCTGGCGTCGGCGGGCCGGTCGGTCGCGGGCATCCAGATCTCGAAGCACGTGCCCACGCCGTCCCGGGTCCTCAAGAGGACGCTGGCGTCGTGTTCCTTGAGGATGCCGTGGACCACGGCCAGACCCAGGCCGGTGCCCTGGCCCCGCGGTTTGGTGGTGAAGAAGGGTTCGAAGATGCGTTGCGCGGTATCGGCCGTCATGCCGGGCCCGTTGTCCGTGACGCGGATCAGCACGCCGGCCTGACCCTCCCGGGCGGACGAGGTCAGCACCTGCCAGTCATCCGGTCCTGCGCTCAACGGCGCTTCCATGCGGGCCAGTTCGATACAAACCTTGGCCTGATGGTGGCCACTGACAGCCTGGACCGCGTTGGTGCCCAGGTTGAGCAGCACCTGTTCGAACTGGCTGGGGTCGCCGACGACGGCGGGCAGACCGGAGGCGGCCGTGAACTCGATGGAGACCCCCGCAGGTGCGGTGGCCCGTAGCAGGGACAGCACCTCTTCGGACGTCACCCGCAGGTCGAGCACGCTGCGCCGCGCCTCCTGGCGCCGCGCGAAGGCCAGGATCTGGTGCACCACCGCCCTGGCCCGGCGGGCCGCCTTCTGGATTTCGCGCAGGCTGGTCCAGCTGGGACTGTCTTCCGGGCAGTCTTCCAGCGCCAGGGCCGCGTTGCCCAGGATCGCTGCCAGGATGTTGTTGAAGTCGTGGGCGATGCCACCGGCCAGGGTGCCCAGCGCCTCCATTTTCTGGGCTTCCCGCAGTTGCGACTGCAACTGCTGCCTGGCATCTTCGGCCCGCTGCCGTTCCGACAGATCGAAGTCGATGCAGAAGAACGACGGCTCGGCGCTGCTGTGGCTGAGCATCACATGGCCCGAATACACCCTGACACTGGATCCGTCCTTGTGCTGCAGCACCAGCTCGGCCGAAGGAATGGCCTCGCCGGTCTCCAGCATGTGCCGGGTGGCCGCCATGACCTCGGATCGCATGCTGTCCGGGATGATCAGGTCCAGCAGGTTGGTTCCGACCGCCTCCTGTTCACTGTAGCCATACAGGCGGGCCGACGCGCCGTTCCAGAAGCGGCAGATCAGGTTGGCGTCGTAGCCCTGCACGGCCACATCGGGGATGGCATCAATGAGGCGACGAAACCGCTCCTCGCTCAGGCGCAGACCTTCCTGCGCGGCGCGACTGTCGGTCTGGTCGACAACGAACACATGCCACAACAGGGAGCCGTCGACGTCGCGGGTCGGTCGTCCCATGCCGTGCAACCATTTGCGCCGGCCCGATGGTGTGGTGATGCGCCACTGGTGATCCCAGTCGACCAGGCGCTCGGCGCAATCGTCGACCGTGTGGCGCATGGCTTGAAGATCGCGCGGATCGACCCTGCCCCAGAGGTCGGCCATGTCGTGTTCCAGCCGGCTGGCGGGCAGTTCCCAGATTTCCAGGCACGCCGGGCTCATGTATTCGAGCCGCGCGGCACCGTCGGTCGCTACGCGGTATCGAAAGATCGCGCCGGGCAGAAAGCGCGCCAGCTCCTCGAACGGCGTCGCCGTTGTGGCAGCTGGACGAAGCCCGGGGTCTGACATTGCAACATTATGTTGTCGGGATGGTTGTCGTGCAACGAACTCTCCCCAGTATCGCGGGGTTTGGGGGCACGGACCCCGCTCAGGCGCTTGTGCGGGCCTGCAACACCATCACCGCAGCGGCCAGGTCTTCCAGAGCGGTACCGACCGACTTGAACACCGTGCGTTCGCTGTCGGACTTGCGGCCGGTGGCCACGCCCTTGCACAGCGTGCCCAGGGTGCCGCGCACGTCGTCCTCGCGCAGCGCGCCGCGCCGCAGCGGGCCAAGCAGGTCGCCGCTCTTGACCAGCGCTTCTTCGGTGTCCACAAACACCCGCGCATCCACCCAGCAGGCGTCGTCGGCCTCGCGCATGGCCGGGGTGAAGCTGCCGATCAGGTCCAGGTGCGATCCGGCGGGAAGCCAGGCGCCTTGGACCACCGGTTCGGTGGCCAGGGTGGCGCAGCTGATGATGTCGGCCTCGGCGCAACTGGCGCGCAGGTCGGTGACGGCCTGGGCGGGCAGACCCTCGGCCTGCCATTGCATGGCCAGGGCCTGGGCCTGTTCGGGTCGACGCGCCCAGACCGAGATGCGGTCGATGTCGCGCACGCAGCGGTAGGCCTGGGGCAGGAGGGTTGCCACCGCGCCGGCGCCCACCACCAGCAGGTGGCGAGCATCGTCGCGGGCCAGGAAAGAGGCGGCCAGCGCCGATGCCGCCGCGGTGCGGCGAGCGGTGAGCACGGTGCCATCCAGCGCGGCCAGCGGCACGCCGGTGCTGCCATCGAACAGCAGGTAACTGCCGTGCAGTCCGGGCAGGCCCCGGGCGGCGTTGCCGGGGGCGATGTTGATGATCTTGACACCGTAGTGCTGCCCGGGTTGCCAGGCCGGCATGATGAGCGAGGTCAGACGCGCACCGCCGGGTGAACCGATCTCGTGCACGTGGCGCGCCGGCACTTCGCAGGTGCTGCTGCGAAAGCGCTCGCGCAGGGCAGCGATCAGGGGCTCGAAGGGCAGGGCGTTGCGGGTCTGGTCGGCATCTAGGGCAAGCATGTCGCGATTGTCGTGCATGGCGAAGGACATTCGCGCGGTTGTGGCGCCAACAGGCTGACGTCAGTTTCATGTCTTATGCTCCCGTAGGGTATTTGCCGTCGTTGTGGAAGATACGGACAAAAAATGTCGCGTCTGCGTGGACTCATGCTTTGGGTGGTGGTCTTCACCAGCATGGCCGTGGCCGGGCTCTGGTGGCAGGCTGGGCGCGCGAGCGAGCAAATGCGGGAGCAGGCCCTGGAAGACGCGAGGAAACGCAGCCTGCAGCTGGCCGACGCCATGGCGGGCCAGATCGACGGGCTGTTCAGTTCGCTCGACACCGCACTGCTGCGGTTGCGGCGCGATTGGCTCATGAACCGGGGTACCGACGCCTTTGCGGAGCAAGTGCGCGAAACCCTGGAAACCCTGCCAGAGGGCCTTGTCGACTACATCTCGGTGGTTGACGCCTCCGGCCATGTGGTCTTCAACAGTCTCGGTGTCGAGACCGGCCTGTACGTCGGCGACCGCCCGCATTTCCAGGCCCAGCGCGCCGCCGGTGA